>MNFB01000071.1 GCA_001917995.1 Thaumarchaeota archaeon 13_1_40CM_4_38_7
TCCATCACCCTCCGGCGTATCGTCACAATCAACATACGAGTAGGGGAAGCTCGGATGGGAGACTGGCGAGTACGTCTTCTTTTTATATTATATCACTTTGCAGGTATCGGTTCATCTAAGATCTGTTCTGCTTTGGAAAATATCTTTTGCCACTGCTTCCAAGTGAGGCGACCTGTCTGAGTATTTTGTCTGCTTGGGTGATATGAGGATATGATGACCCATTTCCCATGGGTAAATGTTCTGCCATGAGAAAACTTGATTCCTCTAATATCCAAAAGCTTGCAGCATGAATCAAACGCAATCCTTCCTAGACAAATTATTACTTTTACGTTTGTCAAAATTTCAAGCTCCTCTTTGAGATAAATTGAGCAATTATCAAGTTCTTCTCTTAGCGGCTTGTTCTGGGGTGGCGCACACCTCACTGAGGCAGTGATATAGGCATTAATTAATCCAAAACCATCATCGATACTCTTACTGCTTGGCTTGTTTGCAAAGCCAAAATCATGCAGAACTTCGGCAAGCCAATCACCTGAGGAATCGCCTGTAAACATTCTGCCAGTCCTATTCCCTCCATGGGCAGCGGGTGCAAGTCCAATGATTAACAATCCTGCATTGACATCACCAAAACCGGTGAGCGGCTTTCCCCAATACTTTTCATGCTTGAATCGTTTTACTTTTTCATTTTTTATTTTGTACAGGTAAGATACCAGCCGCGGGCATCTCTTACATCTTGTTATCTTTGCATTTAATCTCTTTAATTTAGTCAATTGCCATTTGTTCTCAAATGCAAATGCCCAGATCTCATTTTTGTAAAATAGATGACAAACAAGACTCCAGATAAAAGTAAGATTGTAGGCCAAGAAAATTCTGGAAGCGACTTGTCAGGTGATACTAATTCTCCCCAGGTTGTAGGAGGCGGCATTTCGAAAAGGGAGGATGGACTAGATGTGCTAGGGAACGAATAGAACTTGTTTGCATGCCCAAAATATACACTAGTGTAAAAACCATACACATCCGATCTTCCAAATAGATTAATTGGAATTCTAAACTCGTAACTTGCATGAGGTATGGTTGTATAACGATCATTTTGATCCGAAACACTGCTAATTCCGATAAAATCCACTGGATTTGGAATCTTTCTAAAATTACCATTTATTCCTAGTGGTGATCCTCCTTGAAGTGTAACGGGATTCTTATCACCAAGTGTTGCAATAAAGCAGTAATCATCTGAATTTGGAATCTTTTCCTTGTCGGTGTTTCCGTCAATGCAAACTATCGCACTATCAGAACCCTTTACGAAATGAGTATCTTCAACCGCATCTATTAACACATAGATATAATCATCTTGATGGGCAGTTCTCAGATAAATAGGTTCAGCTCCCGTATCTATTTGAGTTAGAGTTGACTCCTTCCACTCCGTATAAAAACTCCATTTTCCATCAAATGAAACCTTATTCATGGTGCCGCTAATTGTTATTGGAATTACTTCTGCATAAGATGGAACAATTGAGCTACTCAAAATAATAACGAAAAACAAGCTACCGGCAGGGATGAATCTTTTTCTTGTCACAAATG
Source organism: Thaumarchaeota archaeon 13_1_40CM_4_38_7 (assembly GCA_001917995.1). Classification (GTDB taxonomy): domain Archaea; phylum Thermoproteota; class Nitrososphaeria; order Nitrososphaerales; family Nitrosopumilaceae; genus Nitrosotalea. The sequence goes on from MNFB01000071.1 coordinate 1,576, forward strand.
TTTCTTGTCTATATTCTTTAAGAATACTTATAAGCTTATTATCAAAAATGAAAACATGAAAAAGACCCTGGCTATTGCTATTGGTATTGCAATAGCTGTAATTGTGACAGGCACTCTTTATTTTTTCATAATTGAAAATACCATAAAAAACCCAACCCAGACAGTACCAGGACCAGTCAAACCCAAAAACTATACCATATCGATATCAGAAACCGTAGGTATCAAGAATAAGCCCTGAGTTGCCAATTTGGAGCTTGGATCAGAATAAAAGTTCCGACACCTCTATTAATAGTAAAATAGTATATCGCATATGCAAAAATACAACCTGCCTGCCATTCTGGCAATATCTGCCGTATTGGTAGGTTCGGGAATATTTGCTACCACGGGTATACTTGGACCTCAAAACCAGGCCACTACAGAAGGCACTAACGTAGGTGGATCTCTGGGGTTTACGGGCCATGTAATACTCGAGGCAAAAGATTCCCAAGGACAGATCACGGCTTATAGGCAAACAGACAACCTGATTGTAAATGGCGGTGCAAACTGCATTGGAAAGTTAGTGTTTCTTGCAGGAGGAGCAAACGCTACTAACCCTCTTAGTGGTTGCGCAACATACCATTGGCTAGTAGTAGGAACGAATTCCTCTGGATTCGCTCCAGCAGTAACTGACAGCGACTATGCAAATAGACTGGTGGAACTTACAAATACAAACAGAGTTGATGGAAACACAGTCAATCTCGGAGTGACCAACTCAACTGGAGGTGGAGCAGCCGCGGCAGCAGTAGCTTCGATTGGTAACACAATCACTATAGGAAGTACTGGCGGGACTGTGACCTATGTTGGTCTGGCAGATACAAACACTTTCGGTGCGGGACACGTCTTTTCGAAAGTAAAGTTGGGTTCTTCGATTAGTGTTAACCCATCTGATACAATAAAGGTCACTTGGTATATCTCCATAACCCACTAGAACCGACCCCCCTTTTTTTATGACTTGAATATTAGACCCATGTAAAATATTAGCAGCACCAGATTATCTTGTACCTAGGGTTAGTTCGTGGAAGTGCTGTAAATGAAATTCAGCATCACAGTCATTACTCATCATTCTAGTTGTGATACGCCTCGAGTAGATAAGTACGTCCGTTAAAATGACATACTAGGTAAGATAAGCTTGTCATGCCCACATCAGATAAGATCATGTCTCAAGGAATACACAAAGACAAGTTTGATGGCGCATTTCATGAAATTGAGCAATATCAACAAATCATAAATTCACTTAGAGAACAGATAGCTGAATACAACACCAAGCTTGAGACCATGATTTCTCAGGGACCTCAACAGAAGAACAACGACTTGCTACTGAAAGAGATAGCTAAATACAAAAGTAAACTTGGTTCCATATCATCCGAAATTGTTCAATATCAGCAGATCATAAATTCGCTTAGGGAAGAGATGAATAAATACAAGAATAATCTTGGCAAAGCTTTATCTCAAAATACTAAATATCAACAAATTATAGATTCACTTAGGATAGAGATATCTGAATACAAAAGCAAGCTTGCTAATACTTTATCCCCCAATATGGAGTACCACCAAATCATAGATTCACTCAAGGCAGACATCGCTAAATACAAGAATACGCCAGTCCAATCCACATCTAATGAAGTTTTACAGTACCACCAAATCATAGACTCTCTTAGGACAGAGATAGCTGAACAGAAAAGTAGGCTTGATGCTGTGATATCTGAGAGAGCTCAGAGACAAAGCGTTGAATTGCTAAGGGAAGAGATTTCTGAATACAAAAACAAGCTTGACATTATAATTTCTGAGCGAGCTCAGAGACAAAATGTTGACTTGTTAAGGGAGATTTCTGAATACAAAAACAGGTTTGATATTGTGAATTCTGAGCAAGCTTGGCAACAAAACATTGATTCACTAAGCGAAGAGGTTACTGAATACAAAAGTAAACTTGATTCCATATCATCCGAAATTGCACAATATCAACAGACCATAAACTCTCTCAAGGCAGAAGTTGCTGATTACAAAAATCAGGTTGGCAGTACGCTGTCTGATACTGCTCAATATCAACAAACTATTGATTCATTGAAGACAGAGATATCTGAATACAAAAACAAGCTTGAGACCATGATTTCTGGGCAAGCTCAGCAAAAGAATATGGATTTTCAAAGGGAAGATACATTTGAAAACGACAATAACTTGTCTGGCACTTTACCAGATCTAGATGATGAGGATGAGAGAATCCTTCATTCACTAAGCATAGACATTGCTAAGCTAAAGAGAAATCTTCAATCAATCACAGCCTTGTGATAATGTCTAGTCAAAGACAGAGAGTCTATCAAAATTACACTCGAAATACCCTCCACTTTCAAATGCATAAAACCTACAAATGACTAGAATCTGTAGTCTCAGATAATCCAATTCATAACGGGAAGATCCAGTGACAAAGTTGCAGAGAAAGAAATACCAACAAGAAATGGTAACGAGATTGACATACTAGGTTAGATAACACTTAATCTTGATTAAATGTGGTAAAGCATGTCTCAAGCAACGCGTAAAAGCAGATATGACGACGTCTACCATGAGATTGCGCAATATCAACGAATTATAGGTTCACTTAGGGCAGAGATAGCTGAATACAACAACAGGCTTGAGAATACTCTATCTGATAATATTCAGTACGAACAGGTCATAGAGTCACTAAGCGAAGAGGTTACTGAATACAAAAGTAAACTTGATTCCATATCATCCGAAATTGCACGATATCAACAGACCATAAACTCTCTCAAGTCAGAAGTTGCAGAATACAAAGGCAAGATAGGTTCTATATCGCCTGAAATTGTCCAATATCAGCAGATCATACACTCACTAAAGTCACAGGCTGCTCAAGACAAAAGTACGCTTACCACCACTCTATCTCAAAATACTCAGTATCAACAAGCTATTGATCTTCTTAGGGTCGAGGTTACTGAATACAAGAATAAGCTTGCCAATACTTTATCCCAATATACACAGTATCAACAAAACATTGATTCACTGAAGGTAGAGATTGCTCAATACAAAAGTAAGCTTGATACTGTGATTTCTGAGATAGCTGAGCAAAAAAACAATGATTTGATAACAAATGAGACAGTCGAACGCAAGAATACCCGAGCTCAGGCTTCAAGTGGGGGTGTCCAGGATGAGCGAATCTTCCGTTCACTTAGCGCAGACATTGCGAAGCTAAAGAAAGATCTTGAATCAATCGTGGTCGAAGTATAGAACTTCATTGATTACGGCATAGTGTGATTTGTCGAAGATAAGAAATCCAAATACTCGAGTCTGAAATTTTTCTAAATTTACCTTTCATTATCAACTTTTGTGGATGATAATATCACCGCCACCAAGCACAGTAGTTGGGTCTGAACTGTCAGGGGTGTTTAGGAGGTTGTCATATACTAGACCGCCGTTAATGTCAATTATCTTCATTCTGAACTTGTCAATTCCGCCACCACCATTTATCTCACCGTCAATGGTTGTGAGGATGAATTTGTAGCTGCCAGCACCATTTATTGTGCCGGTGCCCTTGTACTGAGCCTTTGCTCCTGCAATGACTAACCAATCATAACTTGTAGAGTGGAAGTTTAGATTAGCGACTTTGAAGTTAAACTCTGTATTGCCAGTTGGAACAGTTGCTCCATTTTGATACTTGGAATTAAATCCAAAAGTAGCTTTTCCTATCAATGAAGGATTTGCGGTATAGGCACCTTGTGGTGAGTTTATCCAACCACCACCTGTGACGAATCCTCCGTTTGGATCATATGCTACTACAAACTGGAAATAAGCAGTAGATGTGGCACCGTCGCTGTTGTTTACTGTCAATGTGATGGTGTATACTCCGGGAGTTGTGTAAGTATGCGTATTTTGTATAGAGCCGGAACCGCCAGATTCTGTCACGGTACCAGTACTAGTGGTACTATCGCCCCAATTCCAGCTTGCTGTGTGGGTATCATCAGTATCATCTGTAAAGGTATCACTTGTAGTAAACTGTGTGTTTACTCTGATTGGATCTACTGGCGCAATGATCGAACCTAGTAAGGCAGGATGCGTGCCTATGACAATTGGTGTACCGTTCAAAGCTGATACAGGAATGCTTCCACAAATTATATTTCCTGATACCGTTGGATTACTTGCGTCATTCCAGATACCATTAAACCAGTACTGCATCACATTAGTTTGCATAGTTATGTTTGGATTTGAAATACAGACAAGAGCAGTACCATCTGAGATTCCAATAATTTTAACATCATAAAATCCTATTTGATCAATGCTTAATGGGCCAGTAGCAGCCGGTTGAGCAGTACCATAATTAACTGAAGTTACAGAGACGCCACAACATGGTACGGAAGCCCCACTCACTGTAACATTAACTCCCGTTGTCGATTGCTGTATAAAAAATGAACCCTGTTGAGTATAGATTACGTTGGTGGCGGAACACATGACTTCGGTTGGATTGCCAGATATAATTCCAATTGGATTAATACTGCCCAAACACCCATTGATTAAGTGACCGATCTCACCAGTGGGATTGTTATAGATGGTGGCGAAGTTTTGTATGACGTAGTCATTGTTGATGATGTCCTCGTTGTGGATGGTGCCGTAGTTGGTGATAATGTCGTCGGTGATGATAGTGCTGGGGTAGTTGATGGGGTTAGGATTGTTGTTGATTTCATCGTAATTGTTGATGGTGCCGGTATTGTTGATGTAGCTGTGGTTGTCGGAGGTGCCACCGTTGTTGGCGCCGTTGTCTAAGATGCTGTGATTATCGATCGTGCCAGAGTTGTTGACGGTACCGTCTAGGTTGCCGAATCCGCCGTAGATGAGTAATTCGGATTTGTTGTTGATGGTGCCACCAAGGTAATTGGCCAGGCCACTGTAGCTGTTGATGGTACCGAAGTTGTTGATGGTGCCTCCGGCGCTATTTATACCATAGTAGTTGTTGATGGTGCCTCCGGACTTGTTATTTATCACGCCGTAGTTTAGGATGGTGCCAATGTTCTTACTGGTAATACCATTACTGATTAAGCCGGTATTATTGATGGTGCCGTAGTTAGTGAAGTAGTTATTGTTGGTCATGGTGCCGGTGTTATCAATGGTGCCGCGGTTGATGAGGGCCGTGTAACCACCATAAGGATCATAATCGACGGTGAGGGCGCCAGAGTTGTTTAGAGTGCCAACAACATGTAGTTCGACTTGATTACCAGTAATAATCAACGAATCACCGGGGTTAATCGTCAGATCATTGACTGTACATATATGGTAAAAAGAATCCCAAGTTCCACTTATTGGTGCATTTGTACATGCATCTGTGCCGTTCAATGTAACGCTGAATGCTGCTACATCATGAATTGAATATGATAGAAAAAATACAAAGGCTGCAAATACTGGAAGAACAAAAAATCTTGTGCGCAAGTTGCTCCAGATAGAACAATGTTCTATAAGAACGAATCGCATAAGAGAAACTAAACCCAACAATTGAACCGAAAATTCGTGAAAAATCAGAACATGAAATTTCTTTTAAATCCTAAGATGCCACAATTTATAGAATTTTAGTCCTGTAAGAGGAGGTTACAAATTTGATGGTTGTATGTTCACTATTCTGTCTATAATAAACTAGTTTCAGACTCTTATGACCCATCAAGGCCTCAACGAAATCAGAATGGTGTACGTCGGTGACGGTGTCTTTTTTTCCTAAAACGATTTATGTGCCAACCATAGAATCAATTATAAATCTGCATCTATTCGTTCTATTTTGTCTAACCGTATAGTTTTCGGCCTGCATTTTGCCTAAACATTATAACAAACTTCCACAATTATGACAGTATTTTGCGTTTGGCCTTCTGGGAGAACCACAGCTTGAACAATACTGAGCTATCTCTTCTGGGGATGGAGCGTGGTACCTTTGTACAGACGGTATGATATCTTGTTCGTTATGGGAAGCTGCTGAACCTATAGTAGACGCACCGCCTAGGTTATTTTTGGGTTGCAGTGCTGGGGCCTTTGCTTGCCAGAGATCCTCCATCTTTCCAATATCAGAATCCAATGCCGGCTCGCTCTGCTGATGGACAACTGAAGTCGATGTCGTTATGTTAGAAGGGAAGAGATCGTATTCCCTGCCAAGTTCGATTAACAATTCCCTTATCGGTTTAATTTCTTTTGATTGAGCATCAATTGGTTTTACAATTCTTGATTCAACTTCATTTGGTATTACACGTGTTGATTGAATATCACTTGATTTGACTCGTCGTGATTCAACAGGAGTTGGTTTGACTTCTTTTGATTCAGCAACCCTTCGCTCGATCTCTCTTTCCCAATAGTGTAATACCAGATACTCAATCGTCTTTTTCAACCCAAGACCAAGTTTGTCAGAAATCGTTTTTAACTTGTCATAATGCTCAGCACTGATTGGAATGCTTATTCCCATACTATTCATTATTTTATATTCATATAAAATTTAGGACGTAAGAGCTCCGGACATCAAAAGCTTTGTGGGACCCTCCAAAAGCCATGTCTTATATGAATATAAGACGGAGGAATAACCAGCAAGACGGAGATTAAGACGGTTCGATCTGATGCTCTAGAGCGTATTTTTCGATAAAATTGTACCATTTTATTCCAAAATGGCACCCAATAAAGGCGTCCCTGCCACCGTGGAGCCGATTTATATCCAATCCAATTCCGCCCACCTAATGATTAAAGAATTCAAAATACACGTATGAATTTCGGATTCTTTACTGACAGGACGCCGTTGTTAACGATAGCCATCTATTCCAAACCAACATTCCAGTCTTTTCGTCTTCTTCCTGCCAGTAACAAACAGTCGGCAATTCATGCAGCTACAAATTTGCGGAGAATAGAAATTTCATGAATATAAGAATAATCTCTGTTCTAATATTTTCTCTTCTTACTCTATCTACATTTGCGCTTGCTAGCGCCGATTCTATGACCTTTGATTCTAACAATATACAATATAACGTAAAAGATGCAGCGCAGAAAAACAATTCCATTACTTCTAAAACCGTTCATCAACAAAAACAGATTGAAATTAATCTATCCGAAAATGTTGGAATTACTACCAGCGATGGCAAACACAATGAACAACAACATGCTCAGCTAGCGATAACACAAAAAATGAATACCGTAATCACCCTGTCTGAAACATTTGGGGTATTTGCAAATAATCCCAGTGAAAATATTATTGCCGTAATCAAACAGAATGATAATCTAAAAACAACAATGGAAAGAATTGCAAATACTGACACGATGAAATTTAATGGTAAATCAATTGTCGTAACTAACGCTTATGACAACATACAATTAAACAATCATTTGATCGATTCCTTACAGAATAAGGTTCCGCTAAAACAACCTTCTTCCAACGGAAACCCGTATGTAGTTATAACATCGCTTGACACAATTTTAGACCTTCAAAAGACAATAAATTATCTTTCATCAAATATTGAAAAAGGCGTAACTGTTTTTTCGTATGATCTCAATTCACTGAAAAATGCCTTGGTAAGTACAAGCAATAATGTACTCGATTCGAAAAATCCCGTGATACTTCTGGCCTTATTACCGCTTTCGGGATATATCTTAGTAAGATGTAAAAACGCGAAATTCCCAATTTTTATAGGAAGACAGGTTGTTTCCTTTTGTTTTATTGTACTTTTATTAACGTCTATTGTTGTAACGCCGATCTCAATTTCACCATACTACTGGAAAAATGCATACGCAGAGACTGATAACACTACCAATTCAGTATCAAATGCCACCACCACCAACTCTAGTGTAAATTCAAATTATACTGAAATCGTGCTCAATGATGCTCCACAGTTGCCTATTACCAACTCTTCAAATAATAATTCCTCAACTATAGCAGGTCAAAACCCCCTACCGTCAACAACTATGGTAGCTACGTCGTCAGATCAAATCAGTATAGATGACGCAGTGACTGCTAGTCACACATCGAACGCTACCAACCCTATGCCAAGACCAGCATTTGATAATTCTACTTTCTCGGAAGTCGCAGTCATTAACGATACAGTACTGACCACAACATCTTACCACGGAACAAATCCTACAACCACTCCAACTGAGGACGTTGGCATTACAGATAATGCCACCATCTCTTATCACACGCCAAATCCTACCGCTTCTCCATCTGAGTACGTTGGCATTACAGATACGGTATCTGCCGGACGGATAGTTACCATCCCAAATGCAACTCAATCATGGCAATTTGGTTCTACTAATGAAACAAAGAATGTAGGCGATATACAATTGCAGAAAGAACCAAACGGAACTTCATTAAAATTGGATGGATCAGGATACCTGACTCAAAACGTCAACTCTACTAGGAATTTATCAGCCCTTACATTATCTGCATGGATCAAGCCAGACTATAGTCAAGGCTCTCCTCAATTTACTGTACTAAGTAAAGAGAACACATTTGTATTTGCTGTAAACAACATAATACCCCCCACTAAAATAGCGGTGTTCTCCGTATTTGATGGCATAAAGTGGCAAACGGTAGAATCAAACACTGCAATTCCAGAAGAATGGACTCATCTTGTTGCAACCTTTACCGGTTCGTCAATTGCTATTTACGTAAACGGCAATCTAGAATCTACCATTAAAACAAGCGGCGTTCTGACAGTAGCAGTCAATGGCAAACTGGCAACCAAGACAGTAGATTCTTTATCCTCTGATGCAGACATAGTAATAGGCGGATACTATAATTCACTAAGAGCCACGTCGAGCAACAAGTTTTCTGGTCTAATTAAAGACGTCAAATTATACGATTCACTTCTCAGCCCCTCCCAGATTCAACGAATATACGAACAAAATAACATAGGAACAAATACTACCGAATCTAACTCGACTGGAATCTACAACAACTCTACCCTTTCAGAGCAAGTTAGTATGATTGATGCACTAAATCTAAAGCTAAATAGCCCAGTATCTAACTTGACTGGAATCTACCACTCTACCCTTACGGAGCAAGTCAGCATGATTGATGCACTAAATCTAAAGCTAAGTAGCCATATATCTAACTCAAGCGAGGTCTACATGGGGTCTACCCATGCAGAACAGGTCAGTCTACTTGATACGTTAAATCTGTCGGTAAATTCCACATCAGTAAACGATACATCCATACCTGTAATTCCTGCCTTGAATAAGACCAAGAACGCCTACCTCATAACAGAAAACCCAGAATTCCAATTCCAGTATTTCACAGAAAAAGATCTTAAGCATATATTCAAAGAGATCAAGGCTTCGTATAAGAGTGAACAACGTGATCAATGGAAAGATAAGAAACAGACCATTAGCGTCCAAGTCACTGGTCCTGACGGACAGACAATTCCGTTAAAGTCAGTATTCAAAGAGCTCAGACTAGGTAAATTTGACATAAAATTGTCTTCAGTAAGGGATGCAAAACCAGGAATATACAAAATCAAAGTTACAATGATAAAAAACGACAAGACCTTTGTTATACAAGATCAATACGAGTGGGGTCTAGTATCTCTTAACACACAAAAGAGCATATACAAACCAGGTGAAGTGGCTAATTTTGTTATCGTTGTACTTGACAATGGAGGGCACTCTGTCTGCAATGCAACCATTGCCATGAATATACATGATCCATCATCTGGAATAACCTCCTTATATTCAGGAAACGGAATTGTACCAGATTCGCAATGTGGTTTGTATAACGCCCAATACACAACAAAAACTGAAGGCAACTACACAATAGATCTGACTGCACAAAATCCATCAGGCACAGCAAGCTTTAGTACATCGTTCTTGGTCCAAAACTATTATCCCTTTGATGTAATCAGGACTGCTGATAGCAAGATAGATCCTGTTGATAATCCTAACTTATTTAATGTAACAGTCGATATAGGATCATATGTTAACGCTACCTCTGTAACTATTCAGGAATCAGTTCCATCTGTCTTTAATGTTAAGACCGATGCAAACGTGAAAACCGTTGGAGACACCAAAATTCTAACATGGAATAAAGATTTGATTGGTAACAAGACATCAATAAAATACTCTTATTCCGTTCCATTAGAATTTCCAAGATTGTATGCCCTTGGACCCATGCAAATTGCTTATGAAAAAAATCAGACCTTTACTGAGGCAAGACCCTGGTTTGTAGCAAATGATCCTGCCAATTCACAATTTGTGCAAGGTACAGGAATTACCGTTAAAACCGCTGCCACAACAATTGCAAAATTTACTTCTAATCTTAAAACAACTGATGACAAACTAATTATCGGAATCTTGCACTGGAATATAGGTACTGGAGGGAACAATTACATACCAGCAAATAACCTAAGACTAAAGATAAACAATAAAACAATTTCCAGCAACAACTTCGCACTTGATATTGGAACCCCAGTTCAGCGCAACACCCAAACTTTTGTGTTAATAGGAAATGACACTACCCAGGTGGCAAATCCGGTCTATAATTTTTCAGCCACAACTTATTATGCTACTAATTCGGTTGCAACTGGCCAAATAGTAGTAATATCAAACAGTACAGGATCCTTTAAAACAACAAATCAAACATCGACACCAACTTTAACAACTGGAACTACCATTTATAGCAAGGCTACCACATTCTCTGGAGCAAATCTAGTAATTGCGGAAGTTGAATTGAAGCAAACTGCAGCTAGCACAACGGGTAAGATAGCCAAAGGAGGACTTGTCTTATCAAGCAGCAGTGGAGCCTCTACTTCAAATCAACATCCGATCTACTTTGAAACCAACGATGCTAATATTGGTATAGGAAATTCATACAGTGAATTGCTGATACTAGATGATCCTGGTGCTGGTTCTAATCCTACTTATACGGTAAAAGGAACAAATCCGGCATCGGGGACATCTACGATAACCGCAGCAGTAAAAATGGTCATTTTAAACCAAAATTCTAACTATCATAAAGTTGTAACTGGTACAACAGATATCTCCATAAAAAATTCTGATACAAAGTTAGGTATTATCACTCCAGCATTTACTAGTGGTGATAATGTAGTAATTGGAACCATGGATATTAATCAAACTTCAGCCTCGTACACTAGTATCAATGCCGGAAATGCCAAGTTAAAAAACACTACTGATACTACACTTGCATCAAGTCCGTACAAGATTACCTACGAACGTTATGTTGCTGGTACCAATGTCAATGATACCCAACTCCAAATACCATTTGTCTATGAAGAACGAAATGCAGTTGCTAATCCAAAATACAATTTTAGCGCAGCCGCAACTACAGGAGCTCAATTGCAAGGCGTACTCAGAGGAGTTGTGATTCATATAAAAGATAATTTTGCTAATCAGACTGAAACAGCTACGATATCTGATGCAGTATCTACTGTTTATTTAAGTGCCTCGACCGTTTCGTTGGACAGGGTATGGACAAATTCAACTGGAGTATCATCAAGCCCATACCGAATTACGCTTAATGTTAATATTTATGGTGGTACTAACAGAGCGCTCATCGTTGGTATACAATCAAATGATAAGGGATCAAGCACACTTGAATATGATTATGGTACAGGAAACCTAACTGATTACCTAAAGGTCGGTAATAGTGGCAAAAAATTATATCAATTCAATGGGAATAATGCTGAATTGTGGTACCTGAACAGCACTATTGCTACTCCCGGTTCACACAAGATTGTTGTAACAATGAGAGGTAGCACAGCTGTTATAGTTGGTGCGTATTCACTCTATGGAGTCGATCAGAAAAATCCAATTCCTACTACTGCCAAGAATTTTGCCACTAGTAGCACCTCCGCTTCAGTATCAATAACAACAAAATATGGAAACAGTTGGGCTATTGACTCGATAGCAGTCTTTGGCGGCCACACACTTGGTTCCCCAAGTCAGACACAAAGATGGAACATTCCTGGTGTGGCCGGTGGTACTGGTTCCGTCACCGGTGCATCTAGTTCCGCGCTTCAACCAACACCTGGCCCAGTCTCTTTTAGCTGGACTCTAAGTGGTGCAAATGACTACTGGGACATAGCTGCAATCGAGGTAAAATCAGCTGGCTTCAACTATTCTAAATCTGAAACAGCTACAATATCTGACACAGTCAATACTAACCATGGAGTTTCCAAATCCAACCCTGAAACAGCTACAATATCTGACACAGTAGCAATTCAAAAGTCATTTCTCAGATCTAACTCTGAAACAGCTACAATATCTGACACAGTCAATACTAACCATGGAGTTTCTAAATCCAACCCTGAAACGGTATCATTATCAGATTCAGTATCAGTCCACCAGACCCGCTACTCCTATGCCAACTCTGAAACGGTATCATTATCAGATTCAGTAT
>MNFB01000047.1 GCA_001917995.1 Thaumarchaeota archaeon 13_1_40CM_4_38_7
GTAAGCCTGAAGGTGAGATGAGTTGACCCCACGGTGTAGTCGGGACATCTCCAATTGTAAGCGAAGTAACATGTCGATCTATGGTCATCGTAGAAGCAGTCGAGTCTGTCCCTAGGTACAGGTCGTCTTCAGGAGCGGGTGCAAAGTGAGCTACCACAGTCTTACCAGAGCCAGCCGGTGAAGAGGCAATTAGTGTAGTAGATGGAAGTGCTCCGCTGCTATCTGTTGTTCCAGCTCCTGTTATCGGCCCGCCGCCGTCTATGGCATCACCGGTGAATGTTATAGTCTTACCACTGAGAGTTGGTAATGGTTTAGCTGCAAAAGTTTCTGCGTCCGTTAGTGTGGTTGTTGCAGCAAAATTAAAGTACCATTTTGCAGATGAAGGTAAGCCTGGAGCTGACAGAGAGGTTGCATGTCTATCTATGGTTATAGTTGCTGGACTTGCGGACGAATCGCTTGGTAGATAGAAACCGTCCTCGGCAAAATGAGCTATTACCTGTCGTCCCGGACCGGTTATTTGTGAGGCAATAAGGTTCGTGGTTGGAACAATACCATTGTCGTTTGTACTACCAATTGCAGCTACAGGTACTGCCCCGTCAATGGCATCGCCAGTGAAGGTAATAGATTTGTCAGGTATGCCTGGTTGTCCGGCAATATCTTTGTCTACGAGTCTAGACGCAGAAGCTGAGAACTCAAAATACCATCTTACTGACCCTGGTAAAGTTGGCGAAGTGAGGGACGTGATATGCCTTAGCGTACTATAATCGGCAGTAGCTTGAGTCGCTGGTTTATAGCTGCCGTCGCCGCCATAATCAGCTGTGACTGTCTTTGCAGCAGCTGGTCCACCTGGAGCATTGCCGGAATTAGAGAATGTTCCACCAGTCGACGTAGCTGAAGCTGAAACTGTACCTAATCCATCGGTTGGGCTACCAAGGGTTATCGCACGATCGACCGGAGCGTTAGGAGTAACACTGGTATCAACGAGCGTACCTGATACTGTGAGTGGACCTCCCCAGATTACGTTGCCAGTAGTAGTGACTGTAAGAGCGGTATTATGCTTTTGAACATTGACAAAAACTGGATCGCTTTTTGCTTTTAGTTCATTCATGCTACTCATCAAACTAGCTATTACAGAGTGAGGATTAGTAGCAACGGCTGAAGCGTCATAGAAATGGTTTGCTCTCCACGAACCAGGAATGTTTGAAAACACTTGAATGCGATAATTGTGGGAATCAGCAACATAGAGACGATCCGAAGAATCGAGAGCCAAGCCGTCAGGTTCGTTAAATTCTCCCTCTTGCCACAAATTCTCAGATGATCCGCCAAAAGTCCCTATCCACGACAACAAGGCACCTGAGTTCGAGAACTCTTCCACTACGTTTCTAGCTGAATTGCTAACAAATACGTGCCCACGCGAATCAACTGCGACCCCTGTTGGATTCACCATGCCTCCATTGTAGATGTCATTGCTTATTTCGCCCCACCTGAGTAGCTCGTTGCCGGTGTTGTCAAATTTTATCACGTGGCTGGTGCCCCTATCGACTACGTAGATATTATCTGAAGTCGGATCCGCCGCCACGTAGATGAATCCTGTACCAGCATCCCATTGAGTTAGGAATACACCACCAATGCTGGAGAATTTCTGAACCCTTAGTATAGGTCCTCCGCCTTCTCCTACATACACATTGTCGTGTTTATCGACTGCGAGACCGTTAGGATGAATTAGATGTCCATTTCCATCGGTTGAAAAGTCATTAACAGAATGAACGCAAGTTTCAGCAGTGCATGTAAATCCAATGCTTCGTTGATTTATTGAGTCACAATTAATTCCAGAAGAGCATTTTCCCTCCCATCCCAAGAAGAAACCAGAACTTGTGAATTTGTCGATACGATTATTGTTAAAATCAGCCACGTAGACGTTGCCTAAAGAATCAATATCGATGCCAGCAGGATCGTTGAATTGACCGTCACCAGTACCAAATGAGCCCCATTCGGTGATAAAAGATCGATCGTTAGCAAACTTTTGAACTCGATTATTGAAGGAATCAGTCACGTAGACATTTCCTGACGAATCGATAGAGACGTCGTAGGGGTTATTAAACTGACCCGGACCTGTGCCTTGCACCCCCCATTTTCCTACGAAATCATAGCCTGGGATACCTACTGAAGTAGTACTGTCGCCCCAGTCAACGGTCACAGTATCTCCTGAGGCCCCATTTTCAGCCCTTCCGGAAACCTCAACTCTATCTATACCCCATCTTGGCACATCGTTATTTAGCGAGGTAATTGCTATTACTGTTCCGGTACCTGCAGATATAGGTTGAAGGAACGAAAAATTGAAGAGAGTGATAATAGATGAAACTAGCAATACCATAACGGCCAAAGCGATAATGCCATTCTTATTTTGGATTTTTCTTGCAAGTTCACTAAGATGTTCTCTAATTCTTATCGCCATATCTCTCAACTGCTAAAGATCTAGTAAATAAGCATAGCTAACTTCGCGATACTTATCCGATAGTAAGTGTCAGCTCCTGCAATGGAGACAAGTGTAACGTAATAGCTTAGTCAAGTCATTATTCTAATTGTCCACATAGTCAAGCTTGTTAATGCAATTAAAAATAGGGCTGTGATTTCGAATAAGTTTTTCGGCCGCCCGTGAACTCATTTTATCGATTTGAGATGCGCGACCCGGAATCAACCCACAAATACTGCCAAATCTATTTGCAAGATTTACCATAGGATCGGAACAAGGCAAGGTCTCGGATTGAATATATCCAGAAGCATCATCGAACGCATGGCAAGATGACTTGGACGGAAAACAAGGAAAACGGTGCAATATTCTATTTCAATTTGCTAATAACAATCTGATGAAAGCTTATTTTTGAATAACTTGAGCTTCCAGCACACTGGCCACCAACAACATCACAACCACCATTGAAACCTCGATGAGTGTAGGGATCGCATAAACTCTCCATGGTTTCTTAGCCACGAGCTGGTACACAAGCATCCAACTTCTTGACATTGCCAAACCATACGCAAGGATTTCAAGAATTCCAAATGGGGTAGCCAGGAGAGCCAGCGGCGAAACACCTTCCAACTCTGGATATGATGTACCTAATGCAGCGAATATGGTTCCAGTGGAAACTGCTGTGTACGCACCAATAATTACGCCGATCCCCGGCACAAACATCGCAAGCGCCGCTTTAAGATTATTGTAGAACAATCCCCATGTTCCTATATCAGCAACTTGGCTCTCAAACCCAGTTGTTAGTTCCGACGCTTCTTGTGTTGTCATTTGAATCGCCGCACCTGCAGAATAAGCTATCACAAATCCTAGAATGCCAATCCCAAAATTTGCAAGGCGCTGAGGAAAACTATGGGTCTGTCGTGCGAGGAGTTGCAACTGAAGATTTCATATCGTATACTAAGTTATATAGACTTTGTCTTAGTAATTTCTTCTAGAACTGTTGTCGTATCGTCTAGTTCTTACCAGTCAAACCTGTATGCGTCAAATGTCCTCAAGTTCTCTGTCGACCACGTCATTTCGGTCTTGTCTGCATTGTATTTCATAGCAGCCGGAATAGACGCATAAGTTTTTTCGCCGCTCTCGGTATCAACTTTGACCACTTTTTGGTTTACTTCTATTTCTTTCGGTGCAGTCAACATAAAGCTAAGCTTCTTGCAATCAGATGCAACCCGGTACAAATAGTTTCTTTCTGGCTCTTCCCAGTCATACTCTAGTTTTACCATTCTTCCCTTTTCGTTAGGCTTCATGGGCTTCTTTAGTCGAACAAAAAATTCCTTATGATAGGGCTTGTTTACATTAAGGCTCATGATATCAAGTTCTCTGTCTTCTTCATCCTTTACAGTTACATTCAGGTCAGGAAATCCTCGAGGTGCATCTCCATCCAGATAGTAAAAGATGCGCTCTACTGGTTCATTAGAAATATTGATTAGATTCCAGATCAGGGTATGATGGGTCAGCATCGTCTTGATATCTTTGATATCGAGCTCGATACCGATGTAAGAATATAAGAACCTGCTGCTGGTCTTTTCAACTTCCTCTGCTGCCTTGCTCTTCTGTTTCTTGTCAGAAGATGGAGTCTTTTTGCTTCCGACTCCGTCTCCATATACGTTGTAGATCAAAAGTTTTTCTCCGTGCTTTATTTGATAGTCCCCGATTGGATGCATGTATTGCCTGTACTCCGGCCGTAACGTTCTCACATCATTGGCAAACCTTGCACTTGCCAGGATATTCATGTCCTTTGCAAGGTCCATGACTCGCCTTGCCATGATGATTCCCGGGCCCCAGACGTTCTCATTGCCATTAAGATCTTTGATGAGATAAACAGGGCCGGTATCAAGGCCCACCCTGATCAGGATTTTCTCCTTTTCCTTTCGAGTCGAGTTGTACCTGCTGAGTCCTTTGTGAGCTTCGAGAGCCAGCCTGAATGGCTTTTCAGGACTATCCGCAAATCCTAATGCCATGCCGTCACCGGTAGGAAGAATCAAGGTTGTTTCCGGGTCCCTTTGCTTGAATGTCTCTGTTCTCTCGATTATCTTGTTGAGCACAATTATCTTGCTTGCCTGCTCATTTGTAGCCATGGTAGGATCAGATGATGCTACAATGTCAGTGAAAAACCAGTGGTAAGTTTTTGTCAGGGCGGGAGGAGTTTCAAATGTCTCCTCATTTGCGCTCAGCTCACCCAATAGATGGGATATGAAATCTGGCTCGCATGCCTTCAAAATTCCTACTGTAGTCATGGTAGGATTGACTGGTACCTTTTGGCGTTTCAACTTTATTTGGTGGACTATCCAGTCCTTGTTCTTGTTCGTCTCTTCCAAAAGCTCCATAATTTCTGCAATGTTGGCAAGCTTGGCTATTTCATCTAGATTGACATTTTGGTTATTGGAATTATTTTCTTGTGTCACTCCATCATCACCCCGTGTCGGTGCTGGGTTCTCTGGATGAGGCGAAAGTTCCTGATCCTGCTCCAAGCTTACACAGCCTCTTGGCACGAGAATCTTTCTATTAAAGCTTCTTCTAGAAATTCATATATGAGAAGATATCCGAAAAATCGTTATAGTTTTTGGAAGCTAGAACCGCTTGATACTATTGAACTTGAGCTTCGCTCAAGATTAAATTCATTCTTTCAACTAACGAAGAGATCATCGTAGGTTTTTTCATGAAATGCCGTGTTGCCAGTTCCGGGAATAAGGCTTTGAACTCGTCGAAAGCTTCAAAGGCAGTAAGAAAGCACACATTTACTCTACTGTCCTTCTCTCTTAGCTTCATGTACAATTCAAAGCCACTCATGCTCGGCATCCTGACATCCAGAAGGGCCAGATAAAAGAGGCCAGACTCAAAACTTGCCAAGGCCTGCAATGGATCCCTAAATTGTGCGACGTAGAACCCTTTTTCTTTCAGGCCAATTGCTAGGGTGTCACAAACGTCCTTGTCGTCCTCGACTAGCAAAATATGACATTGAGGAATTCTTGATGCGGTCAGTTGAGCTTACACACCTAGTCCTATCAAAATATGGAGTAGCTTTTTTACTTTGACTTAAAACCGTTGATCAAAAGTAATAAAGCATTACTAAAAGTTGTCAAATGGTTCTATCTTGCCCCTATAACTTTAATAGATTCTATTAATAGTAGAAAATTCTAGGACCTATGGCACTCGAGGGCGACCTTGGAATGTGGGCCCAAATTGGCTCTTTAGTTGTTGAAACCTTAATTGTAGTTCTACTGGCAAAGACTGTAAAGGATTATGCCCAAGTCGCAAAAGTGAGCAAACTTCAGACAGAGCTGCGCTTCAGGCCATGGATAGGTCCAACAACCGGAATTGAACTTTTAAGAACTGTGGATAGCAAACATCAGTATGCAGTTACGATCAAGAATTTTGGTGAGATTCCAGCTACTAATGTCATAGCCACGTCCACCATACGACACAATACCATGCCAAAGAGGGAAGATCTTCTTGCGGATACAAAAAATGATCTTGACAAGTTTGTCCTTGGTCCTTTGCTTCCAAACATGGAAAAGAAATACTGGATCTTCGTTGATTCTAAGGATATACAAAATACCAAAGAGGGTGCACCAAATCTATACGTATTTGTTCATTTCATTTATGAATACCACGGCGGAAAGAGCGGTTATGGCATGATAAGTCAGTTTGATCCAAAATCAAGTCTATTTGTTCACAAGGATATGTGGGTCGATTAATATTGTCCTTATCTGGTTGAAGACCGGTATCAATTTGTTTGTTATTACCTGATCATGTATTAACAACTCAGTACTATTTGATAAGTATGAAGAATCAATTAGCCATGCCAGAAGAACACGTTATGACGATAGCAATAATAATGAAGACATCCAACATGAACAAGATCCATCCTGGAACCAGCATCATCTCACAACAAAAACAATAATGACGGCTATGACAAGTCTGCTATGAACAATGGGATTTTCTCTTCACTATCAGGCCGGTCAATGATCTTAATAGCTATTGCAATAATAGCTGTTTCCTATAGTTTGTTCTTCTACTTCCAAGGGATGGCAGAGGATAATTTTCGAGCGAGCTTGTTTCAGCAGCAAGAGCAACGACAACTAGATTCAACAAAAGCGATCGCCCAGCACATCGAATCTGACCTTGATGGAATTTCTAGCAAGATGGGATTGATAGCAGCCAGATACAATATGGCTGAAACAAACCTACCTGGAGAAGAGAAAAAGATGAGGGAATTTATGGAACAAGTATTTACAGAGCTAAATGTTCAGCGCGGACGGCCATTATCTAACACTGAAATCACGAATGATAATGCCTCGTCTTCACCTTCGACTTCCTCTCAATTAATTGATGGAATATACATACTTGACGAAAATGGAATTGTTACAACAGATGTTCGTGTCGAAGGGGTCAAGAATATTGAGGGACAGGACCTGTCTGCTCGTCAGTATGTAAGCGACTCAGCTCAATACCTTCTCCCGCAGTTTTCAACGGGATATGTAGGATCAGATGGCAAGTTCAGAATTGCCGCAACCTACCCAATAATTGGCCCTGACGGAGTCTACAAGGGATTGGTAGCAGCAACAATGCCTACAGATCGTTTTTTCCAACATTATGGCAACGTATATGATATTAAATCCCAATACATTGTAGCTCTTGACATTGGTTCTGTTCAGTTGGTGCACCCCGTTCCCTCGCTGGTGGGAAACCCCTTTTTCGGTGAATTTACGCAGAATATAACGAGTCATAACGACGTTCTCAACAGCCTCGTAAGAAAAGTCATGTCTGGCATGCCCGGCTACGCAATCTACAGTTTTGTAAATGGTGAGCGTCTTACAAGTGGTTATCCAATTTACCTGGGTGGCCAGCCCACTTACTTTGTCTTTGTCATCACTCCGACTTCTACCATTTATTCTGCGGTGGATCACATTCTAAATGCACAGCGATTCCAAACTTTTTCAGTACTTGCAGGTACCACCGTCACTATCGCCGCGTTGATCTTTCTTTTGGTTCGATGGAATCGCGCACTGAACAAGGAGGTAAAGCTGCGAACTTCAGAAATAACAAACTCTAACCAGCAGCTACTAAATGTCAATGCTCGGCTAGAAGAATCTAACAAGCAACTTGCTTTTGCAAATGAGAGGCTGTTGGTTGTAAATGACCAACTGCAACAGAGCGAGAGGGCACAAAAAGAATTCATCAATATTGCGGCCCACGAGCTTAGAACTCCCATCCAACCGATCCTGGGGTTGGCTGAAATTCTTCAAGCCAAGAACAAGGATCCAGAAACAAAAACCATGTTAGATACCATCAATCGCAACGCAAACAGGTTGGAGCAGCTTGCTACAAACATTTTAGATGTAACAAGAATTGAAAGCCAAAGTCTGAAGTTAAGAAGGGACCGATTTGGAATCAATGATACGCTTGTGCAAGCTATTGAAGATTTCCGCAATCAGCTTCATGACAATCAAATAACCCTAGATTTTCAACCAGAAAAAGAAGTCTTTGTTTTTGCAGATAAAGAGCGGATCTATCAAGTCATCCATAATTTATTAAGCAATGCGATAAAGTTCGCCCCTGGGGGAAAAATAGTAGTACAAACGAATGTGCAAGACGGAAACCAACGTGGTCGTTCCGAAGTGGTCGTCACGATGAGTGATAACGGTTCTGGAATTGATCAAGAGGTATTACCAAAATTATTCACGCGGTTTGCTACAAAGTCCGAACAAGGAACGGGCTTGGGTCTCTATATTTCAAAAAGTATCATAGGGGCACACGACGGCAAAATATGGGCTGAAAACAATAATAAGGGCAAAGGTGCAATTTTCCACTTCAGTTTACCTTTAGCAGATAAATGATAACTTCAATACATCTCGCTTAGGATAGTTCAAACACCACGAAGATAGACTGAATTTCCGTGAGTTGCAGTGCTTGATTAATGGCTCGTACTATTTCAGGCCTTCTGCGGGATTTTCTTTCGCCTTGGATTAATCTGCATTTTTTGGGTATGTAATACAATTTATGGAAATATTTGTACTTCTAATTCACTTAGATAAGTGTTATAGAGATAGGTTATATAGGAGTGATTGCGATACATGGGCAATGACACAGAGAGCTTACTCAAGCTCTGGAAGATCTTTTTCGGCCGACGTGTTGAGTAGGATATTGTCAGTTCTGCATCGAGAGGGAGAAACAGGAAAAACCAATTTGGCTGGCAAAACGAGGCTCAATTATCTCACATGTATAAAATGCTTGGATCTGTTAAAATCACTTGGATTGATAGAATTGAAGAGAGATGATAAAGATGCTAGTGGAGGCCAACGCGTTCTGATCAACGGAGCTGGAAAGCAATTTAATGTTAGCTTGTCGGCTTATCTTCAAGGCAATGATAATAATGGCAGCAATAGTGGCGCAACAGAAATCAAGTACTATGTGGATCGCAACAAGAACTTCCAGCAATCAGCAAAACAAACTGATACAAGAGACAACTTGTCACCGGATACCCATGGCAGGATAATGCTAGTAGACGATGAGAAAGATATTCTTTTTACCTACAAGCTTTTTCTAACTGAACATGGATACGATGCTGAGGTTTTCTCTAACCCGGCCGAAGCGTTTCAGCAGATAGCGCTGTCTCCATCGGCCTACGAATTGGTTGTTACAGACATTAGGATGTCGTCATTGAATGGACTGCAGCTATACCATGGAATACGAGCATTGAATCCCAAGATCAAGATCATATTCCTGTCTGCGCTAGACGCTACGGATGAGCTTGTGAGCGTATTGCCCGGGTTGAACAAGGATTTTGTGCTAAAAAAGCCCGTGAATAGAGAAGTATTCATGAAGACGATAGACCTTGCTTTGCAGAATGGCGGTGGCGGCAGCGCTAATTCCGTCAGTCCTCTTCTCAGATCCTAGTCAGGAGATTAAACGTCAGTTCAATACAAAAAACATATCCCTCGATAAGTATCAACTTCTAACTAATGCTTTTATCAGATCTTTTCATGTATATGCTTGACGGATGCATAGGAAGGCACGTAGACTCAAAATACCGTCTGCCGGAGATACTTTACTCGAGTCTGCGTGCTTTCTAAATTCTTCTCATATTACGTCATCACATGCGTGCGGGAGTTATCCTCGTGGTTAGCAGGGATTCCTGTCGAACCTGTGGAAATACCTTGAGTTCTATCGCCGTATGCGTGAGCTGTAAAGAAGACGTATCATGGCTTTGTTACACATGTGGAAGGGTTGAAGATTCCAATCATTGTCATGCTTATCGTATCCCAATACCAGCAATTTGAATAAATCGGGCACACCATCTAGCGCCAAGACATTACATCTCCGCACGTGTTTTGCTAGTATTGCTCTGTCTGTGTCTTTATTGGCTCTGGAGCTTTGTATTTCTGACCTGGGTGTTCTTTGGTATGATGCTCCTTGTATTGATCTAGCTGCTCGAATGATAGAACGCAGTGTGGGCATGCGAACCATTGTTTTGCCATGGATTCGAATTATAGGACATTGAATTTAGACATTGCTTACTATCTGCTAAGTATTGTTCGATCAATCTTTGATATGGTTCGACCTCAAGCTCAAGACTTTTGATTGATTTTGGCCATCATCGAGATGCAGAATATCAGGCGTTAATTATATTCGATTTCACTGCATGCATAAAATTTTCTCTGTTTACTGGCTTTTTGATAACGTGCTCTGGTTTGATGCCTTCGATCAGGCTTACGAGTTCGTCGGCAGCATCAAGGGCAGATATGAATACTATGTTTACACTCTTGTTTATGGTTTTCAGCCGATTGTAAAGTTGCAATCCATTCATGTAAGGCATTCTGATATCCAATATTATTAGAGCATAGTAAGATTCGTGCACTTTTGCAAACTGCTGTAGCGCCTCCTCGGGATCTGAGAATACTTCCACCTTGTAGCCTTCGCCTGAAAGGAAAGACTTGTAAGTCAAGAGAATATCCTCGTTATCATCCACTAACATAATAGTGCGGCTATTTCTTTTGCTGGAAACTTCTTGCATATTATTTCTGTTGTCGGCAGTACTTGCAGTTTTTGATCTTGGGGTCTTTTCTATGAGAGTTTTTGATCCTAATAATGACGACTCAGATAAAGACCTGGTTTTGCCGATTAGAGCGTATACAGGATATGCATGCTTCTGTTCTAGAGAGTAGTCTCGGATTTCTTTGAATTGATGTTGCTGATCTAGGGAAAGAGCCTTCAAAATTGTATAAAGATCTCCGCCAAAAACAATACCATTTACTTCCGCTCTAGAATTTATTTTTGCGCATAAGCTCATTGTAGGGCCAAAGAAGTCTTCCTGTTTTGAAGTCGTTGAGGATGCTATCTCTACTCTTCCATAATCGGCGCTGATCCTATAGCTGACTGATGGCAAATCCATTGTATGCAATTTTATATTAATGATATCACGCGCGCCCATCAAGGAAGTGCAGCAATTAATCACATCCACAAAAGCTGATCTGTTAGTGGGATCAGATGTATCTGGAAAGTAAAATACCAGGGCGTCACCAATATTCTTGATTATTTTTGCATTAAATCCCTTCGCTATTGTCGCCGTAGCATTTAAGAACATCGAGTAATATGATCGGATTTTGGCTGGGTCCGAAATTTCAGCGGTAATCTTTGTAGAAGTTACCATGTCGATGAAGCAGATACAATAGTTCTGTGAACGATTCAGAAACGAGATTTCTTCGTGAGGTATTTCGATCTGGGTAAAAGGATCGGCCTCGTCGTCGCCCTTTGCTGCCCTCCCAGATTTCATGGGCCTGTCATCCGAGGTTGATGAAGTCATCTTACCTTATTATCCAGCACGGTTTGATGGTTAGATGGCATTTATAATGTTTCCATAGAAACATTATATATTTCCTCTACTGAAAAATTCTCACGGTTTTCTTCAATATTCAAAAAAGAGTCTTAAGAATTCAAAATGATAAAACATGTTCACATTAAGGCCCATATTATCAAGTTCTCTATGACCTCATCCTGGATTATTACTTCCATATCGCAGGATTGGATTCGCGTATTTCCATTCAGATAGGACAATATGAGCTCAATGGATCGCTAGAGAAATTGACTGAGTCCAGATGAACGTGCGGTGTAAGAGGGGCATTTGCGTCCTTGAGGTCAGGCGTAACTCCAATAATAATGGGGTCTGCTGCCCGATGCCAGATAGAGCCAAACTCGAGCCTGAGATGGGTCGCACCACGCCGCATGACATAGTTATGCAGACAGCACTAATGGTACGGATGCAGACGCCTGGCTTGTACTCTTTGCAGTAGCAAGAGCGTATAGATCTTCCGCTTCCTCATCGTACGCGGATATCCCATACTGGACTCCATCTTCGGCCGTTACCTCTACAGCGAAGTACTTTATTCCGTTTGAAAGTCGCACTATGTCTTGCTTCATGCCTGTTATTTTCAGTCCGGTGCATCCTCGCTCATCTTCGAGAAGCCTGGACAGCGCGTCCGCTGCACTTCTATACACAAGACATTATCTCCTCTTTCTTTCCACCTAAACTAGGGTACCCGCCTAAAGCCGGTGCAATTCCGCCAGTTGAGACGATCTTCCTCAGGCGGAATCCCAGCCTCGAAGCCACTTCCAATCCACCGAGCGTCGGGATGAACCCGAGCGCCACCCATGCCACAGATTCGATCAGTTCCATCAGAATCATATGGATCAAATAAGTTAGAAACTTGTCAAAGTAATCATAATGCATGTTAACTAATCATAAACGGTGGTAGATTTGCGCCAAAATATTATAATATTATAACCTTTAACATACAAATATCGAAGAAAATTAACAAAACTGTTAGAGAAATATACATGCCTCATCAACGTATTGTGCATCACACCTTGATGCCGCATTCATCAAGGTATTTGGAAATGATGATTTCCGATTATTCTGGTGGACTCGATGCAAGTTTCACTATTTCCAATCTGGACTGCAAACATTTTCGCGTTCTTTTTCTTAACGCGGCCGATTATCACAACAGCATTGTGGATTATTACAGTAGTAATCC
>MNFB01000004.1 GCA_001917995.1 Thaumarchaeota archaeon 13_1_40CM_4_38_7
GAGACCAAAAACTATGAATCATCACGCAGGTGAGATTTCGTTTCCGGGTGGCACTTGGCAAGAAGATGACAGAGATCTATTAGACGCCGCTATTAGAGAGACAAAAGAAGAATTAGGAATTGAGATTTCAAGGAATGCTATAATAGGACAACTCCAACCAGTTACTACTTTGAATTCAGGTTTTACAATTACTGCGTTTATCACATTCTTAGATGATATTCCTTCTTTAGTACCAAATTCGGAGATCGAATCTGTATTAAAAATCCCATTACTTAAGCTATTAAAGACCATGAAAGATGATACCGATCCTGACCACAAATCAATTCAAGAGATGTATGCATTCAGATTTCAAGACTATTTGATCTGGGGAGCTTCGGCTCGAATGATAAAACAGATATTCACAAAGCTATCTGTAGTCGGATTAGTTTAAGAAATATTGAGATTCATTTAAAAAGAGGTCAAGATTTTCAAATTTTCATGGCAGCTCACAAGTCAACTCCAAAGAAAATCAGGTTGATGAAAAAACTAAAGCAGAACTCACCTGTTCCAGCTTGGATAATAGTTAGAACAAAAAGAAGAGTTAGGACAAATCCCAAGAGAAGACAATGGCGCAGAACAGACGTGGAGGTTGGTTAGTTGTCAGAAGAGCTATTGGAACGGATTTACACAATTAATCTTGGTAAAGTACTACTATCTCCAAATAATCAGAGAGCAAAACGTGCAATAAACATGATACGAGAATTTGCTTCTAGACATATGAAATCAGAAAATGTGAAGATTGAAGAAGATGTTAGCCACCTAGTTTGGGAACGAGGCATTAGACATCCTCCAAGAAAAATAAGAGTCAAGCTAACAAAAGATGATGACGGTAACATCCTAGTATCGAAATATCAGGAAGAAAAGAAAGTAGAAGAAAAACCAAAAGAGAAGAAAGGAGAAAAGAAAGTAGAAGAAAAACCAAAAGAGAAGAAAGAAGAAAAGAAAGCTAGCGCTTCAAAGTCAGATGAGAAACAGAAAAAGGAATAATGCTATTCTATTTGTTCTAGGTCGAGATCTATCTTTACGCTAGACTCTGGTTCATCCCAATCGAGGACACTTTGTTTTGAAATGAAACCTAGTGGATCATATTTGTCAAAACGAGTCTCTCCTTCTATCGAAGTCAAGAGAACCACCTTTGAGCTTTCGCCACCAGTAACTGATAGACTTACACGAGTGCTATCGTTACCAAATATTCCACTGATTGTATTTACCATGGAATTTAAAACACCCACGGGAACTTTGTTTCCGCCAACAACATAAAGCAATGCACTTTTGATACTGTTTGGAGACGCATCTTCATAGAGCATCTTAATTGAATCTCTTAGGGATGTCTCTACATCAGGTATATCTTTGCTTGTTGAAAGTATGTTTGTTTCAAGTGGGAGCGAGGAATTTCTTAGAGTAGAAACTACCTGTAATACAGCCGAATTTGCTATTAGATTACATGAATCTGGTGTTAGGTCTGGGTTGCTTTCTAGCAATGCGTCGTTATCTACTATTATGGTACAGTCTGAGTTTGCCTTTAGTCTCTTAAGGGAAACTCCAGAGAAGAAGATTTTGTCCTTCTCGAACTTGAATGGCATAATTCCAAAGGAAAGTACATTTTTTCCAAGTTCTTTTCCAATTTGAGAAACTATAGGGGACAAGGCAGCGCCTGATTTGCCAGCCAAATTAGCCATTATGATTATAGTGGAATAAGGCTCCATCTTCTCAGCAATAGAACTTCGAGCACCAAATGATACACCTCTTATAAGATATACAGAAGGATTCAGAATCGGGCTAGTATTTATCAAAATTTTGGTAGACTCGTGATTAAGATCTCTTGGGTCATGGCTTACTAGAAGACACTCACAGCCTATCCTGTTTTTGACACTCGTTGCAAGCTTACATCCCGCACCGCCCAAGCCTACAACTAAAACTGGTTCTTGCATTACAAATTCCATGACTCTTCTTCTGCTTGCAAAAATGATTAAAAAACTTTGTTGATTAGTTTTGATCCAAGCTCCGATCTAAAAAATTTAGCTCAGAGACGTGCCATACAAACCGCGTGTGGTTACCTCTGTAATCTCAACCTGCATTCTTTGTCCTAATCTCACTTTTTCATCAACAACAACTGGTTTGTAAGCAAAATTTCTTCCTTTGACCATTTCTTCTGAGTTTTCATCAAATAACACCTCACCCTTCCATCCCATCCATTCTTTATTTTTCTCATGTGAAATTTTTTTGGCTAATTCAAAGACTTGCTTGCTTCTGTGCATCACTTCAGCGACGCCTAGTTGTTCCATTTCTGCTGCCTTTGTGCCTGGTCTGGCACTATATCTTGAAAGGTTTATCATATCAGGCTTTGTGTCTTTGATTAAATCCAGTGTTTGAATAAAATCCTCCTCACTTTCGGACGGAAATCCAACTATGATATCAGTTGAAATTGTGAATCTTTCAAATCTCTTCCTAAAGGATTCACTTGCCTCACGGAATACCTTTGAGGTATGACCCCTTTTCATGTCTCTTAGAACCTTATCACTACCGCTTTGAACTGGAATATGAAGAAATTTGAAGACTTTGGGGTTTTCAAATGTCTCTAAAAGTCCGTTTTTAATCCTTGGAAGGTACATTGGATTCATCATCCCCACACGAATCATAAAATCTCTCTTAATTTCACCTACCGCACGAATCAATTCAGGTAAACTAGACCCTATGTCAAAACCATAACATCCATTGTCAGTAGATGTAAGCCAGACCTCCCTACAACCGTCATCTATATCATGTGTTACCTGCCTTACAATGTCTCCAACTCTATAGCTTTTCAAATTCCCCTTAGATAGCTTTGTCTGGCAGAAAGTACATTCACTCATGCAACCACTGGCAATCTCAACTATACCTACCGTAGGATTTAGTCGAACCTTTGGAAGGCCCACTTTTGTCAAGTCCGAGTCAGCAAGTTCAACCCTCTTTATCCCCTTGAGAGTTGATGTAACTACATCTAGAGTCTTTCCCAACGAATTTGGTCCTAGCAGACTAGCTTGTGGGCTGAATTTTTCTACAGTAGACTGTTCTGCTTTTGGGAAACAACCCGCTACAATAAGGGGTTTAGATGTAAGAGTCTTTATTCTATGTACCATCTTGTCTGCAGTGGCATCTTTGACAGAACAAGTGACTATCATGTTCAAATCAGATTCATCTTCACTTTGAGCAATCGTGTGACCATTGTTTAAGATAAGGCCCGAAATCATTTCAGAGTCTGCAAAACTTGCAGAACAGCCATATGCTTCTATCCAGATCTTCGCCATCTTTATCCCAATAGAGTCTTTACTTCTTTCTCACTCATCAATCCTTTTGAAATTACAAGTTGCCTGATCGTTTTACCTGTCTTGAGTGACTCTTTATACAAGTCTGCTGAAACTTGGTAACCAAGCTTTGGTGAAAGGAGAGTAACTATGACAGGACTGTTTTCTACATGCTGGCGAAGTTTTTCTTTATTGGCAGTTAAACCATCAATAAGGTTCTTTGAATAAATTGGAACAAAATTTCGTAGCATGTCCATAGAATCCAATACTGACTTGAGCATTACGGGTAACATAACGTTGAGCTCAAACTGCCCAGCTTGAGCAGCAAGAGCAACGGTGGAATCCTTGCCTATTATATCAAAGCAAACCATATTCATGCATTCAGCTAAAGATGGGTTTACTTTTCCTGGCATGATGGAGGATCCTGCGTGAACAGCAGGAATGCCAATCTCAGATAACCCCGCAACTGGTCCTGATGCCATTAATCTGATATCATTTGAGATTCTTCCTAATTCTAGTGCCAAGTTTCTCAGAGAAGATGATATGTTAGTTACAGCAAATCTACTCTGCAAAGCAAACTGCATATCTTGTTGCGGCTTTAGTGGTAGTTTAGATATCCTGGCAAGTTCTGATATTGCAATATTTCTGTATCCTTTCGGTGTATTAGCCCCAGTTCCTACAGCAGTTCCGCCTAGCGCTATAGGCTCTAATTCTTTTTTTGCTTCTACTATTGTGTCACGTGCTTTTGCTATCGCAGTAGCATATGCAGCAAATTCGCTACCAAGACTCACAGGCAGTGCATCCATGAGATGGGTTCTCCCAATCTTTTGGTAGCTGCCGAATTCTCGTGCTTTTTTGATTAGACTTTTTATTAATTCATCAAGTGCTAAGATAACTTGTTTTACGTTAAACAAAATCGCAATGTGCATTGCTGTTGGAAATGTATCATTACTTGACTGTGACATGTTTACATGATCATTTGGATGAATGATCTCATAGGTTCCTTTTTTTTCTCCAATAATCTCAAGTGCAATATTTGCAATCACTTCATTCGTATTCATGTTAAAGGCTGTGCCTGCGCCAGAGTTGATTGCTTCGACAACAAATTGGTCCAGATGTTTTCCGGAAAGAATTTGGTCGCAGGCTTTTACTATGGCATTTCCCTTTTTCTTGTCAAGCGTCCCTGTCCGCATATTTGCCAAGGAAGATGATCTTTTGATCATAACAAATGCCATGATAAGATATGGGTGTGTACGCTGTCCAGTAACATGATACTGCTTGATTGCTCTAGCTGTAAACGCACCATAGTACGCGTCAGCAGGAATCTGAACTTCTCCTAAGGAATCTTTATCGGTTCTAAATTTCACGCCAACCTTTGAATTAATTTTCCTAATATTCATTCGCTTTTCAAAAAACTCGTAAACTAGACAATTTTCAGAAAATTATGATTTATGTGAAGAACTGCCCAATAAGTTAATATACTTAGATTTAAAGATCCGAAACGATGAACAGACGATACAGTATGCTATCTATTGCTGCAGTAGTGGCAGTAGCAGGAATATTGTTCGCTAGCACATATTCGCAGACACAGATGACTGCAACAAGAATGAGTCTTGCAACGCAAGATTCAGACTTGATTCAACAAATCCGTGACATGGGTGGTCTCCAGTTACAAATGCCATCTGCATTTGCTCAGATACCACTAGATCAGGTTGATACAATGGCAAGCCAGGGACGCCATGTAGTAGATGTCAAGTTAACAGCACAAAGCGTTGACTTGCCTATTATGGGCGGTGGCAAATACCACGCAATGACCTTCAGCGGTCAAGTCCCAGCACCAACGGTAAGAGTCACACAAGGTGATATTATCAGAATGACTCTTACAGTGCCATCGACTGAACCAACACCACACGGAAATGATATGCATGCATCCCAGATGTCCGCAGTACCAAATTTCGGAGCTGTTAAACCAGGTGAATCCAAGACATTTGCTTACATTGCTGAAGTACCTGGTACCTTCAAGTACCACTGCTCAGGTGTCAATGTAGCTGCAATGGACCAACACGTACTCTCCGGCATGTACGGATTGACAATCGTTGATCCATTGAATGGATACAACCCACTATTGGTTGAAAAGACCAAAGTAGAAAATGGTCAAGTTGCGTTGGACAAACAAAGAGTATCTGCTGACGCTAAAGAATTCGTGTTAGAATACAACCAATTGTACCTAACCGCAGATGGTAGCTATGACCAAACAGCGATGTTCTTACATAACACAACACAAACCGTTGTTAACGGATTTGCATTTGGTTATGTTCCAAACGCAGACATCAACAAGTTAGTCAAAGGTGATCCAAACCAGAATATCTTTGTTGCACAACCTTGGAACTCTGCAGACCTGAAACAGTATCAATCACATCCACTGTTTGTTGATACTGGTGTTCACTACAGAATTTTCGTTGAGAACCAAGGAAACATGCCACTATTCTTCCACATTGTCGGTGAAATTATCGACCGTGTGACACAGGGAAATAGGGTACAGGCACAAGGAACTGAAACTTGGTTGGTCGGTGGCTCCCAAGGTGCAATCATGGATATTGTCTTTGACAATCCAGGCGCATATGTTGCAGTAAATCACGACTATGCAGCAATCTTCACAGGTGCTGCTACGGTATTTGTTGCTGGTGACCCATTCAAATTGGGATACGGACCAGGCGACATGCCAAATCCATCTGACGCAGTACCTCCATTAGGCCTGAACAGCATTCCACAAAAGGAAGTAGTTCACTGTCTGTGTACTGATGACAGAGCTGCAGAAATAGCGAATGAAATCGGTGGTTAAACACCAACATCTCCCTTTTTGTTTTTAATTCACACAATGATTATATTCTATACTTGATGGTTTCCTTCCATGTCGATGAATCAATCAGTCTTAATTTGTGATCAAGTTGCGCCTATTTTAAATGACATACTACAAAAAAACGGGCTGAAAATATCATACGAACCAGAAATCTCTCCTGAACAAATTAAGGAAAAGATTGGAAATTTTGATATCGTCATAGTTAGAAGTAGAACAAAAATTACAAAAGAAATGATTGATAGTGCATCAAAGTGTAAAATAATTGCGCGTGTAGGCGTGGGTCTTGACAACATCGATGTAGATGCAGCAAAAGCAAAAGGAATCCGTGTTATAAATGCAGTCGAGGGAGCAATGAATGCAGTTGCAGAACTTGTTTTAGGATTGATGCTGTCTTTGGCAAGAGAGATTCCACGAGCTGACCGCGAAATACGACTGGGTAAATGGCCTAAAAAAAATCTTATGGGAATAGAACTTTCTGGAAAATATCTTGGCATAGTCGGTCTTGGAAATATTGGCAAGAAACTTGCAAGACATGCACGCGCGCTTAACATGAATATCATTGGTTACGATGTTATTCCTATTCCTGATGATTTTACAAGAGAAGTAGGACTTGTCAAGACTGACATTGATACCTTACTGTCAAGTGCAGATTTCATTTCATTTCATGTGCCACTAACAGAGAGCACATACCATCTGGTAAACAAGGAGAAGTTCTCAAAGATGAAAAAAACCGCCTATATAATCAATACCTCGAGAGGAGAGATAATTGACGAAGTAGCTTTGATACACGCTCTAAAAGAAGGCAAGATTGCAGGTGCTGCCTTGGACGTACGTGAAGAGGAACCTGACCCATCCGCTGATGCTGCTGTTGCGAAGAACGAACTTGCTCAACTCACAAACGTAATCTCCACGCCGCACATAGGAGCTCAGACAAAAGAAGCTCAGGCTTTAGCTGCAAATGTTATAGCAGAAAAAATAATAATGATTCTCCGTGGCGTTATATAGTTACACAATTGAATCTATTTCTACCGCTAATTTTACTGGCATTGTCTTTTGCTACTGCCTTTGCTGACACTGGTGACCTGACAGTAATATCAGGCAAAGAGTTTAAGATTCATTATGAGGCCCATGATGTTCAAGTTCAAAGCGTACAAATAAACAAAGATGATCCTGGACTTGTATTTTCAATTCAGGCCAACACTCCTGTGGCCACACTTGAGCTAACACTTCCTCGTGAATTAATTGATTCAACCGAAGTTAACGGTAAAGATATAGACTATATCGTACTTCTTGATGGAACCTTTGCATCGCATATCAATAAAGATGTAACCTCTACAAGCAGAACAATTTTGATACAACTTACTCCGGATAACAAGGAACTCGAAATAATTGGTACTCATATAGCTACGGGAGCTTCCAACCCGGTAAACAATAACCAAGGAGGTCAACCTACTTCCACAGTAACTTCACCTACAGGGTCTCAGGAAAAAAAACCAGGAGAGACACAACAACCCAAACCACAAAATACTTCTGCCACACAACAACCATCACAAGCTACTGAGAACACCATAAAGTCACCTCTTGATAAAATAGTCTCTTCATTACAACTATCTGTAAATTCATCTCTACATTTGACTAAGAAACAACTTGTTGAATATTCAGTAATCGGCGCTATAGTATTAATTATAATAATCGTAATCGCATCATCAACACCGCCCAAAGCTAGGCAGCAAATACACAAATAACCTAGACTGACATAATTCCAGCTTTTATAAGATATTGGATTGCTAGTCCCAATTCATTATCCGTGATTGAATCATCTGACCACCATTTTACATCGTTTTTGAACCAAGCAGGAACATGTATGATATGTAAAGTCTGGGATTGATAACCTGGGACTTTGATTATATCAAAGTGAATTAATTCTCTTATTATATCTGCAAAGTTTCTGTTATCCAGAGTTCCATGTAACCAGGATTTTATCAGAATCTTATATTGGGTTGGAATCGCTATTTTATCAGAATCGACTAGATCAAAAGAAATGCTAGTCTTAGCTCCAGAATATTCAGCACTAATGGTATATGTTCCTGGCAAATAGTTTGTTTTGTAAAATGGTATGGGCGCAATTATGGTACTGTTCAATTTACTTATTTGAATAGGAATAGGGGAGCTGGCATTGCCTGATTCATCTACTATGTGTAGAATTATTGGATCGCCAGTAAGCTCTGATACCTGAAACGTGACAATAAGAAAGTCTCCATATTCATAGACTGGTTTAGTCGAAGCACTCAACACTGGTACAGCAAAACTATACTGTACTCCGAATAGTAACACAATTAAAATTATTGAAACTGCACTATAATACCAAGTCATGAAAAATAGAAAAGACCGATTTCATAAATAGGCTTCCTTATCATGTTACAATTAGAACTAATTACAATTTGATTTTCTAACAAAATATTAAGGGGTAATTCGGTAGTGGCGAGTATGACTAGTTACCAAGATCAAGTTTGGCTAAGAATGTGGAAGGAAAATGCCCCAGAACTTAGAGCCAAGGCGGTAGAATGGAGAAGACAAAATGCTCTAGTAAGGGTTGAGAGACCAAGCAGGATTCAAAAGGCAAGACAATTGGGTTACAAAGCAAAGCAAGGAATTGTTGTTATTAGAATGCGTGTAGGCAGAGGTAACATGCGTAAGAAAAGACCGGTTGCAGGACGAAGACCAAAACACCTCGGCGTATTAAGAATAAAGCCTGCACTGAGTATGCAAAGAGTCGCAGAGCGTAGAGTTTTAGAAAGACACCCTAACATGCAACTTTTGGGTTCATACTATCTTTATCAAGACGGACTGTATCTCTGGTATGAAGTAATACTTGCAGATCCATCACATCCACGAATAGTCAAAGACAAAGAGATTCGTGGCAAGCTTTCTGGTCTGAAGAATTGAAATCTATTGTAATTATTTTTTCCATCCTCGTTGTAGGAATAATATGGGCACAGGCTTTTGGGGAAGAATCTGCTGCTAAGGATACATCTCTAAATCATCCCGGCATAAAATGGAGCTGGCAAATAAAGGCGGATAACTATACGTTCATCGTGGGTACTACATCAAACTATGACATGAAAAATGTTACACTTGACAAGGACAATAAAGAATTGATCCTTACTGGAGCAAGTCCTCATGCCGGAAATATAGCTGAAATTGAGATACCGCATGATCTCATAGGAGGTGATCTGACAATTTTCCAAAATTCGAAGCAAACCCTTCCTCTAATAATAAACAGTGGCAATACCTCCCTTGTAGTTCTTAAATTCAATGAGACTGGAAACACCACCACAAACATCATAGGAACAACCTATCTGCCTGAATTCGCAGGTATCGCACCATTAATTATGATAGTTTCTTTTGTAATAGTGTTTTTAACATTAAGAATGCCTAAGTTCTAGTATCCATTCATGTAGTCTTCCCACATGTTTGCTCTAGTAGTAAGCTTGTTCATTTCGTAGAATATTCCACCTATGATTCCAGCTTGATAAAATGCGTAGAGGTATACTTGAGAATGCGTAGGATCGCTATGAGTGAAGCTCAAAGCGATCATAGAAAAGAAGATGTATGTGCCCACGAATGTGAAAAGTTTGCTAAAAAAACCCTCCATCCCAACTATTCTCCTTGTAGCAGCCGCCATTATTGTGATACTTGATACTATGAGAAATGTTAGTCCACCATTTGCCTGAATGAATTCAGTTAACCAGGGAATGAGACCATCAGTAAAAAGAGATTTGTGCGGAGCATGAGCACCTCCGTGTAAGGCAAACGAAACAGAGGTGAAAATAGCTCCCATCATAAAAAGGAACAAAAATGATTTGAATATTGCTCTCTTTAAAGGGTCTCTTGATCCGGAAGGTTCCATTACTCTGTCGGTCATTTTGATTCCGTAAATTAGTCCAATAGCAAATGACGGTATGAACATTAAATCGATAATAATCGGAGATTCTTTTGTTATCTTATCAATATCTGGGCCAAAAATCAAGTAAACTATTAGCGCTAGAGATGCCGCACTAGCAAATATGCTAATGTCCACCCAGCTCCTGTTATTCCTAATCTCTAATAGGTCAGATCCCCACTCGTCCAATCTGAATTGTTTTTTTAAAAATGAATTAAAGAAGGAAATCCAAATGATTTTGCCTAATTTATCAACTCATTTTGCCTTTTATGCTCGGCTTAGCTGTAATTAAGAGATGAGACGAGGATTCATAGTTGCAGCTATTGGGGCAATCGTGATTGCTTTTGGAATAATTTTCTTTTTGCAGGGTAATTCTGTAGTTGGTCCAACTACATCTTTTATGTATTCAAATCCACGATGGGTTGTAAATGGAGAATGGATTGCAATATCAGGCGTAATAATTTTGGCGCTAGGACTAGGAATTAGTTTACGACACCTAAAGTCATAGTAGATCTAACTTTGCCTATTTTACGAATTTTTTTTGTAATTAGATTGTCCATTTGAGATTCTGTGTCAGTCTCTGCTTCAACAACAATATCATAGTCTCCATATACAACCCTTGCATCTTTGACCTTGTCTAGCCGCAAGATCTTGCCAACAATTTCGTTCTCGGCACCAAGCTCACAACCAATCAAAATGTATGCCTTTTCCATAGTATACCAGTTAGGAACGACCTTAAATCCTTATTCTAATTTAGAAAATATTTGATAACCACCCTTTCGAAAACATACTCTATGGATATCCACCCTCTTCCAACCGGAACCACATTTACTTGTAGAAAAAATACCGTTCGTCAATGACATACCTCCGCATTTTCCCAAGAATATCCAAATAGTGTACTCATAGAATCTACAAATGACTTTGAATCTGCCCAAACAGCAAAAAGATTAGAACTTCTTCCTTTGCACGTTTGATCAATTCTTTAATCTTTATGTGTAGGCATCATTTCCTTGAATAGTTTGCATTTTTTCGGTTTTTGTTTCGTTTGTTTCAATAACATAGGATGGAACCTTATCCCATAGTTCTATCAGATCCTTCTTTTGTTGCTCTAAAGTGTCGAGTTTCTCTTTTTCTGTATTTACTAACGTTGATAGTGTTTGGTCTAATGGGAGTGCAGAGTATTTAGTAGGTGAAGAAAGTTCTGCTGTGACAATTCCTCGACTTTCTAATACATTTAGAATGAAATAAGTTTCAGTTCTTGGTAACTGTAACGCCTTGAACACTTCGGGCGCTGATCTTGGACCATATTTTCCCAAATAGATGTATATCTTGGCTTGATTTGAGGTCAGCCCAAATTTTAAGAGCTGCTCTGTAACCTTTTGTAGGTTTAGCTTGTACTCATACAAAGCAGCACCTGCTTTGCATCAAATAAATTAATTTGAAGCCCATCATCCGTGTCTTTCAAGAGTATGTACTACAAACAGGATCAATATACGGTTTATGTTTCAATATTGGTACAAATACCACCAGAATTCTGGGGGATTTGGAATTCTTAAATGGCGGTCACAATAAGAGACAATATGGGACTATTTGGGAAGACAAAACAAAAGGACAAGATGATAGAACAACTCAAAGTACTACTTGACAGGTTTGAATTTGTTGATCTTCTGAATCTTTCCTCTGAAGTTATTGGTAAAAAACTTGACGATGTTAATGGGAAAGAGCGTCTTGAAAGAATCGAAATTTTAGATTTTATCTGGGGAAATTATCTCAAAGGCAGTATTAATTTTTCACAAATAAAGGACTTTGCAATTAAACGAAATATAGTCACTGAAGCCTTTTTTGATTAAACACACTGAAACTAATTCATAGCTCAACATTGTTTGGAACATTAGTTTTCATTTCATATGTTATAATTGGTGCGACTGTGATAATTTTACTTAGAATCCAGCTGTTATAGGATCCATTGGTTTTATGATCTCCCTCAAAAGAATTGTTGCATAAGAACCTCTTGAAAGCGTGAAACTAAGATATGGCTCACTAATGGAAAAATCACGGCATTGTATAGCCGCTTGTCTAAATCCACCCTCGTCACTTACCTCCTGCATTTCTTTGACAAAAAAGTCCTTTGGGCTAACTTGTTCTTCGTCTAGGATTTGTGAAATATCCTGATTAAACCTGTTCTTTTTTGAATACGAGTAACCTACAAGTGGAATTGCTAACCTTTGTTGAGGATCATTTTGATATCTGCCAAGATTGTCATCTTTGTCATAACAGACGTCATCTTCTTCTGGCCTCAATAACTCCTCTCTGTACTCATATGCCTTAGAGATCGTTCGATTGAAGATATATGACTTAAATGCTTCTACAAAAAATCTCCTCAAAGGAAGATGTATTGCTCGTAACGCCCGCTTTGCATCTCCATGATCTATGATCTCTTTGAGTACAAGTCTCTCAATATCCATTTGTGGTGGAACCTCGGTAAGCATTTTTGAATAATTTGATTTATCCTTGAGCATGTCTCTTATCTTTTTGTTTTCTTGCAGGTCATATTCAGAACTGGTAGAGAGAAGAACTTCTATAGCATAATCAAAATTTTTTTGTAAGATTGCTTTTCCAATAAGATGAGAAATTGGTCTCCTACTCCCAAATCTCTGGTAGCCATAAAAATTGAGAATCGAGTGTTGTTCTTTGAAATCTGAAATCTTTGTAAAATTGGAATCCTCTATTTTAATCCTAAAATTATTTCCAATCATATCTCTTTTTGTAAGTGGTTTTTGTACAAACCCGATTTTTTCAAGGGCATATCTGTTTGTCTCTATGTTTCCAATTCCTCTACCTGTACTCATATCACAGACGTATTGTTCAGTAGTAGCATTTGCATCCTTTAGTCCTAATGCTTTGAGTCTTAGGCCATATCTTTTGAAAATCTCAGATAATGCATGATTTGTATCAATTCCAGATTTTTTCAATTTGTATACTGTATAGATTCCTGAATTAGATATC
Organism: Thaumarchaeota archaeon 13_1_40CM_4_38_7; assembly: GCA_001917995.1. Classification (GTDB taxonomy): domain Archaea; phylum Thermoproteota; class Nitrososphaeria; order Nitrososphaerales; family Nitrosopumilaceae; genus Nitrosotalea. The sequence goes on from MNFB01000004.1 coordinate 13,133, forward strand.
TTTGAAAGGGTATTTTCACGAAGTATCTCTGAAACAAAGAATTGATCAGGCAAAGATCTTATTTTGCCGCCAGTTCCTTCTGTTCTTGTACAGTAGATAGAAATTCCGATTAGATTATCTAATTTAGGAACCACTTCTTATTCTATGATTACAGTCACAAATTTTGATATCGTAACGTCTTGATATCGAGCGCTGATGAGAATCTTGTAGGTGCCTGCAAGAGCAAAATTATCTGATGCGACACTAATATTCACAGACTTTGATTCATCTAGTGTAATCTTCGAGTCAGAAGAGGTAACTAAGAGATTATGTAGACCAGAGTTGTGTGATGTGAGAATTTCAACTGGCGAGCTTAGCTGTTCATTTGGACTAAGTGTTACCGAAATAGTTCCGTTTTGGCCACGATTCAATGTAATTGAGGACGATGATGGATTTAGTTCAAGCGGCAAATTAGTAGAAGTATCTAAAAGACCAATGTTATTCTCAACCCATTCTGTAAACCATACCTTGTTATGATCAACGGTGAAGTCCAATACTTGTGCAACTCCACAATCTTGTAATGTGCCACAGTCTGACCAGTTGGGATTCTTTGAAGGTATTAAATATTCTACAAGTGATTCTTTTGTTGGGTCAAATACTCCGAGTGAATTTGCGACTTGCTCGTTAAACCAAACTCTTCCTTTGTCATCAAAGTAGTTCCAATAGGGCCTAGATATTGGTGTCTTTATCAAACCTGATGAGTTACCATATGAAGATATTGGAGGAGGAGATGTTACAAACTTTGTAAATTGCTTTGATTGAGGATCAAAGCTGATAAAGAAACTACTCGCTGTATCTGTTATCCATATCTTACCACTAGAATCCGCTGAAATGCCATTAGGTGCTTCAATGCTAGGAGGTAAGGCAAATTCTGTAGAATTACCTGTCTTGGGGTCATATCTTATGAGGGCACCACCTTGCTGGTATATCCAAACTGTATACCAGATCTTACCGCTAGAATCTGCAATCATAGTACTTGTAAAGTTGTAGTTTCCTGGCGAGGCAATATTTGTGGTTTGTAAGGTAGGGCCAGTTTGGGAAGTATCAAAAACCGCTATCTTTCTACCTGTAAAATCATTTACAAGTATGTTGCTGCCGTCTGCTACAAGCATTTGAGGAAATACATCTTTTAGTCCTGCAGTCTTTGGAAAGACAAAACTCGTATAGTCTTTCTGCTGAGGATCAAATTTCCATATTAAATTATGCTGTGAATCGCTGTACCAGATACTTCCATCAGGGACAGAAACAATTCCCCACATCATTGATTTTTCTCCTTTCTGCCACTGTGGATTTTTGAATTCCTCAAAAGTTTTAGCTGAGGTATCAAACTTGGCTATATTTCCAGTATTGGATTCTGTAAACCATACATTTCCAGAGGAGTCTGCCGCAATTCCTAGTGGTTGGGTGCAAGCAGTAGGAATCTTAAATTCCGTTATGTACCTAGTTGATTTTGCTTCTCCACTCTCACAAAAGGTGGTTCGTTTGTCATCGGGAAAATTGTCTGCAGGCGTTCCAGTAATTGTTAGACCGGGTTTATTTTGATCAGTGTTTTGTTTATTTCCAATAGGAAATAGGGCAGCTGTTGAACTGGCGACCATGATTATGCCAAAGAATGCTGCCATTAAAATAAGCAGAATTTTCTTTGTCTTTTGCTTCACAAAGACGGACTTGTTTTCCCTCGTTATATGTTATACGTAGTACATGGAAGATCCATGCGTATTTTCAAACCTTTTAATATTTTTGAGATTAATTATATGCAGATGCAAAGTGTATCCGAACGGCAAAAGGAGGAATCAGGATTTGAAACAGTTCTCATTTTACAAGGGGGCGGTTCCCTTGGTGCCTATGAATGTGGAGCCTACAAGACGTTAGATAAGCACGGTATTAAATTTGATATAGTCGCTGGAACATCCATCGGTGCTGTCAATGCCGCAATAATTGCAGGCTACAAAAATAACCCTGTGGAAAGTTTGGAAAATTTTTGGCTTGAATTAGCGGAAAATGTTACACCTCCAAGTTTACCTGACAATATACGACCATACATCGCTTCAGCGTATTCAGCCATGTGGGGAAACCCGAAAGCATTTTTGCCAAGATGGTTTGTGCCAACACCAGATTATTTTTTTCCATTTTTGTGGCAGTATCTTTATGATATTACTCCACTGAAAAATACACTAAGCAGATACGTTGATTTTACAAAAATAGGAAATCCTACAAGACCTAGGCTTATTATTACATCAACTGACATAGAAAATGCAAAACCGTCTATTTTTGACAGCATGTATGATTCCATAACTGCCGAACACATTCTTGCTAGTGCCGGATATCCCTTCTATGGGATTTCATGGACACAAGTGAAGGGCAAGTATCTCTGGGATGGGACATTGCTTAGCAATACTCCGCTCCGTGAGGTCATAGACGCATCGCCAAAAAAGAACAAAAAGGTCTATGCCATAAGCTTGTTTCCAAGCAAGCAGCATGAACTTCCTAAAAACATCTTTGAGGTGTGGCACCGAGCAAGAGACATAATGTACGCAGACAAGACATCACATAATGTTCGTACCTCAAAGGTAATCAATCGATATCTGACACTTATAAGAGAAATGCATGAAATTTTAAATCAGGCCTCTCTTGACGCTGACAAGAAAGCAAAGCTTGCAAAGATTGAACAAGAATATCACGCGCTGGCTTGTGAACGTGGAACAATAATAGATGAAATAATAAGAATTCAACGCCAAGAGGACTCACATTTTCTATTTGAAGATGCAGATTTTTCCGTTACTACTATACAAAACCTTATAGAAAAAGGAGAAAAAGACGCTAAAGAAGTTCTTGCTCGTATTCAATAATCAAATTATAATTCAAACTGAAACTTAATGTATTCGTGTAATTTTCGTTCCGATTTGAATTTCAGTCCACTGATGCCTAAAACGCTTCGCATCCATTTTTATTACAGTACCAGTAGCAAACAGGCAAGAAAGGAGGTGCAACGATGAGTTATAGTGGAGGTTATGGTCGAGGTAACCGCGGATACGGCGGCGGCAGTAGATTTGGCGGCGGTAGACGATTTAACGATGGACCAAAACCAGTAGAAACCGGAAAAGAATACGACGTTTCCATAACGGAAATTAGTAGAAAAGGAGACGGTATCGCAAGAGTAGAGGGCTTTGTGATATTTGTTAAAAACGGAAAGGTTGGCCAGAATGCAAAAGTAAAGATTCTTGAAGTAGGCCAGAGATTTGCTTCTGCTGAAGTAGTGGAGAGTTCTTCACCACCCGCAGCTGAGTAAATAGTCTTTCCTATCTGAAAACTAGTCTTCCTTAATTTTTTCTAATTTTTCTTAGTTCTAAATAGTCCTACGCCAATTTTCATTAATAACAAGCACTTCTTGGAGTTCCTCTCTGGTGTTGCATTGAGAATCTCTCCTTTGGTGTAGTATCTGATCTTCAGTTTTCTTGGGAAAAAGGAAAAAGACCTTTTCAGGTCAAAATTTTATCTTTTACGCTTTGCAGTCTTTGACTTGCTTCTTGATTTGGCTTTTGCCATACGACGTGAATCTTTACATAGATATTAAATGTGTTGAAATCATTGAATTGTCGATAAATTTAGTAGTTCTTCTTTATCGATAGAGTCTTTTGCACTTCGTTTATGCTGCTTAGAAACTTTTGCTTTGCCTCATACTCATCTGTTACCTTTATGATAATTTCAGAGGCAGAAAACATTACGTCTTTTACCAAGATGGGCGCACTAAGGCCCAAGAGTTCACTTAGAATTTCAAATATGCTTCTATATACTACACCATTTTTGTATTTGAAAGTAGTATTGCCGTCTGCTATTTTTGAGCTTGGGTCCAAAGGAATAACAAGCTCAGGAGATGTGAATTCTGCTATGAACGTCGTTATGTCTTCTCTTATTTTGTTAGAAAGACCTTCTCTTTCAGCTGTAAGTTTTTGTTTTGCACTCTCCAATTCTGATGTAGCATCGTTGTATTGCTCACCTATCATTTTTGCAAAAGTTGATTCTGTAGAAATCTTAAGAGGAATCTCATGAATCCTATAATTTATTGTAGCCAGTTCCTCTTCAACATCAGCGAATTGTTGCCTATTTCTCTTGATCCTAGTCGCAACTTGTTCGAGATAATTAAAATCGGTCATAATCCCTAGCTGAATTGATGTACTACGTCCATTAGACTTTGCTTGAACTCTTCAGTTGTAAGCCCCCACTTGCCATATTCTTCCTTGTAAGCATCCCATGAACCTTCTGCTTCACTTGCGATCTCTAGAATCTTTGGACTAATGGCCTTGGTGTTTACAAGAATTGTGACATTTGCTTGTTCACTCTCTAAGATTGGGATCTTGACAAAAACCATTCTAGCTTCTTCGATATGGAATCTGTCCTTTATCACATTCTTTAGAATCTCTCGCTCCTTTAGATCAAACTCTCCTTTGACTTTGACTAGGGCACAACACGAGTCCTTGGGTCCACCTTTATCTCGAATATCGTTTTCGTCAATATCAAATAATATGGCATCTTCTCGCTTGTGTATATGTTCAACAATAGCCTCCATAGTATTGGCCTTACCACCAGGAATCAAGTCACTTCCCCATGGTCTGTCTTCTGGAATGATTGGAATTACCCAAGGTATGGCAAACCGTGGTCTCTTAGTTGCAAGCCACGTTCTATAGTTTGACATATCCCATTCGGTTTCTCTTGCAAATGACGCAATGAACATAGACATTGCATTTGCAGCAATCAAGTTCATACCCCGATAGTCCTTCCAACCAATTTCATGTTCTTTTGGAAGATCATCAATTATTGACTGTAGTTTATCCAACCTTTTTTCATATTTGTGGGCTAGCTGTCTTAAAGTCTTGTTAGAGAATAGAATTGAACAATCGCTATATTTTATCTGGTGTTCAAGATTCATTACAATATTAATTGCAGCCGCCTCCAAGATGATTGGGTCCCATCCAAATTCTGGTAATAATCCAAATGATGCTATTGTTGCATGCTCTTTTGTGTCCTTTTTGATATATTGCATAAACGCACTTGCAAATGAGCTTCCAGTTCCTCCTCCCATAGCAAATGGAATGGTAAAACCTCTAACTGGTTCAGGTGAAAGACCAGCTAATTGCTTTTGCATATCATACTTTGCGCTAACTTCTTTCATGAATCTAGTACGACCTTCTGCCCAGTTTCTTGCTGCACCGCCAGCTCCATGAATTACATGTTTGTCTCTTAGAGCAAAAAGATCTGGATATGACTGCAATATGAGATTGGCAGCTCTTGGGTCTAGATCAACTAATAATGCTCTAGGTATAAGTGGAATTTCACTTCCACCATAAGAATTTGGAAATCTTAGAATCGTACTTCCATATCTTTTAAGAACACGCGATTCTTCCTTTTCACCTTTGAGTGTTGGCTTGAGTGGATTGGCTCCTACATCAAGCAGTAGTCTTCTATATGCTTCAGCTCCCAGCCCTATTCCACAATGACCAAAGCATGTCATCAGTACAGGGGCAGGTGGTAAGGGAGCAAATTTTGACAAAACTAATCACTATATGAACAGATTACTTCTCTCTTTAACCGATCAGTGCAACATTGTGAAGTGCGAACTTGATTGTTATAGACATGAAATTGTGTTGTTGATTGCAATACTCTTCTACCTTTAGCTGATCTTTGCTTTTTTGAATTTAAGATTTAAGAAGGAATTGTCCTTTTCTAGTCTTCAGTTAATGCCTCTTTCAATTCCCTAAACTCATCAACCGTTATTTGGCCTTCAGCAAGTCTTATTCTTAGAAGATTTAGAGATTCGTCACTTTTGGTTTGCTTGGGTTTTTGTTTTGCAACGAAACTACCATCTTTGTCTTCTACCTGTTGCTTTTCAAAATCCTCTGAAGTAAGACTTTGAATGTACCTATAATCAGATAGATAAACGGGGTTTCCTTGTTTTATGATATTCATTATATCTCGTAATCGTTTTATATCGCCCTTACCAGATGCTATCAAGCCTCGAACAGTCTTTAGAAGATCTTCTGACATCTTATTTCACAACTGTCTTAAACCTGGGATCCTCTTTTAGCTTATCGAAAGATGCGTCCTTTATAGCCCAGTTTTTTATTGTCCTACCATAATACGAGATTGCTTGGGCAAGAAGAACAAGCGCATCATCATATCTGCCAATTTCTGCCATACTCCTTGCCTTTGCATAAATCACTGTTCCGTTCTTTGGGTGTCCCTTGAGAATCTTGTCAAACACTGGTATGGCATCATTATGTCGACCAAGCTCTGAAAGCTCATTTGCCTTGTAAAATAATGCTTCGTAATTGTCAGGATCTTTTTGTAAAACTTTGTCAAGACATAATATTGCATCATCATGCCTTTTCTGCTTTCCCAAGACAAGACCTTTGTAGTATATCATGGATGTATTGTCTGGCTCTATCTCAAGGGCGCCATTAAGACAACTAAGCGCATCATCATATTTTCCAAGTTTTATTTTGGTTAATCCTTTGTTGTAAAGAGCTGGAGCATAATGAGGATCAATTTTCAAGGCCTTATCATAGAAACCAATCGCCTTTTCAATTTGTTCCAACGCCGCATAAGAATTTCCAAGGTTGTTTAATCCAGAAATATGATTTTGATCCCTTTCAAGAATTTTTTCAAAGCAAGAAATTGCTTCTTTGTATTTGCCCAATTTAGTCAATGACAATCCCTTGTTGTACAAAGCATCAATTTTATACTGATCTTTTTTTAACGCTTTGTCGAAAAATGAAATAGCCTTCTTGTGCTTTTCTAACTTTGCATAAGACATTCCTTCAGAGATTATTTTGTCAGCATCTCCTTTGGTTAGGTTCATTTGACATAGATTCTAACAATCTTGATATATTACTTGATAATTTATTGAGAAACAGATGTCTCTGGAAAAGCCTTTTTGATGTATCTAGACAGTACAGGGTACTGAATTATTAGGGACGAAAGAACAACTCCGAATGTTATTGTTTTTAGAATTTCCTTAAACTCACTTTCAGGAAGTGTCGCTACTAACGCAACAGATAGAGCGCCGCGCATACCTCCTATTGTGACTACATGTCTCCATACGGTTGGATACTTTTCTTTCGTAAACTTGTGCATTCCTGCAAGTATTGGATAGGTAGAAGCCGCTCTTGCTGCCAAGACTACTGCAAATGCCATGCCTATCAATGGTAAATTCTGTCCTATTCTTAACACGTCCATGCTCAATCCAAGGTACAAAAATGCCACCGAGTTTGCAAAAAAGGCAGTCATTTCCCAGAATTGAGATGTATATGTTCTAGTTTTGTCACTTATGATGCCCTTTGCTTTCATTGTTACATTTCCAAAATACAATCCTGCAGCAGCAGCAGCGACCAAACCCGATAGCCCTAATGAATTTGCAACTACCACTGACCCCAGTAAGACAGCAAGTGAAAGGGCTGTTTCAGAGAATGGTTCATCCATCAATTTATGAAGTATCCTAGCACCAGCTGAGAATCCAAGTCCTACAGCTATGCCTCCAAAAAATACTATGGCAAAGTGAATTATCTGTTCTATAATATTTACGTTAATGTGTGTTTGAACTCCCGATGATTCTAGTAACGCCCCTTGGGATACTGCTATTGCAACAATCGATGAAAATACAATTACACCAGTTGCATCATTGAAACTTGCTTCCGCTTCCATAAGCGTAGAAAGAGTTGCCGGTACCCTTACTCGCTTGAAGACTTCAATTACAATTGCTGCATCAGTGGGAGCAATTAATGCAGCAAAGGCAAACGCAACTATGGTTGGTAAACCAGCTACATACGACAACAAGAGTCCTCCGATTATAGTAGCAAGAACTACCCCTACTGTAGCAAGTAAAAGAGCGGAAATTCTTATCGCCTTAAAGTGTTCACGGTCTATTCGCATCATTGCTTCATAGATAAGAGGAGGTACTATGAAATACAGAATCAGCTTTGGGTCTACTTTGAATTCTCCAATGTTAAGTGGAATCACGCCAGTCAAGTGAGAGACTGATATTGCAATGCCTATTCCAAGTAAGATCATGGTATAAGGAATTTTTATTTTGAAGGCAAGTAGGGACGCAAGAAAAATTGTTCCAAGAAATATTGGTACCAGATATTCTGTAGTAAGTATACTACCCAAGCCTATTTCTGCCATCTTTGAATTTCATGCATCTAAATTATAAAAATGGTTGCAAAACTTGGAAATTACGTCATTTTTCCTTAATTGGCAATATTTTCATGAGACAAAATCCAAGGAAAATTCCTTTTGGTTTTGCTAGATGCTATTTCACATGAATTTCTAGTATATCCTAAAGATTAGTTGTGTTATCTTTTTGAATCTTGCACTCTTGTTGTAAACCTTTTGCAGTGACAAAATAGGTGATCACTATAATCCCAATTGAAAGAATCCTAAGTGGTATTTCATAATTCGTTAGAAACGCTGTTGCCGTCGCACCAACGGTCCCAAATGTAGAAACAATAGCAAATCCAACTGAACTACAGCTGCATGCACCTGCCCCTGCGCCTATTATTGAACCAATAAAACCAGAACTGGTCTTTCGTACACCGATTTTTGTCATTTTGAGTCTGAATATGCTCATAGATATCACAAACCCAGACAATGCGGCAACTGCCACAATCAGTGAAAAGTCTAGACTTCTATCAGACGGAACGTATAACAACAGATGGGGTTCAAAGAAAACAAATCCGGAAATAATCAATAGTAAAACAAACAGTCCTGCAAATATCAAAACAGCTATTGCAACATACTTTTTGGATTCGAAAACCTGCCTTAGTGTTTGCTTGTGCACATCTGTTTCTAGTAAGACTGGGTTATTTTTGAATTTAACTTATTCTCAGCCAAATTCCTTTCTAACGTTATCAAGGAATCTTGCGTTTATTCTAATTCTTTCTAGGGTCTGCGCAAGCTTCATTTCAGTTCCTGGTACGTGGTACCTTGCAAAGAATCGTCTTATTTCCAGCTCTTTTTGCATGTCTGAAGTAACTGATATGCTACCAATTATCTTGTTAAGTAATGGGTTGCCCACGCCAAACCTTGATACTATTCCACTCCAATTCTTTTTTATCCATGGCCATATCAGGTCCTTGCCGTGTGGATTTGCAACCATCTTTGAAATTGGCACAAAGAGATTTTGTGTTCTAACCTCCCTTGAGCGTGAAAAATCCAAGGTCTTTAAGAGTAGTTTTTTGTCCTGAAAATTAGACAATGATCCTAGGAATCTTACCTTTTCTTCTTGAGTTTGTGCCTTACGATACATGCCAAGTAACTGGCTGTATGTTCTGGAATCTCCGTTCCATGCTATGATTGAATACACAGCGCTACGCAAGTCTGGATTTAGTGCACCTGACTTGATAAAACTTGAAAACCTTGCATTTGCTTCTCCCAAAATTTCTTCGTCGTCAAGCCTGCCAAGTGAGCCAATTACAGTATTTCGCAGAAATGCGTAGGTGGATTTTTCACCTTTGGCAGGATCCCATCCGAGTCTTTCAAATATCTTTCTGAAGAAATACTGGTTGTATTCTTTTATCTCACTCCAAAAGTTTTCTTCTGACGTTAAACCATAGAAAAAGTTTAAGCTACTTACTATATCCGACAATACGACATAATCATCTTCTTCTTCATAATGTCGAACAAAGTCAAGGTATTGTCTAAATGATGTTTGGTTTGAAAGACATAATGCATAAAGATCATGGTGAACGCTCCAGCGGTCAACATTTGATATGCTTTTTTCTTCAACTAGTATACCTAGTGCATCCAAATTACTTTGATCATATTTGACACGATAAAATCCCCTCTGACCTTCGTTTACCTTAAACCAATCATGAGTTTTGAGAATGGTAGCAGATCCTTTCATTAATTTGGTGACAATTCTGTTTCCTGCTCTCACAGAAAGTGGTATTATCCAATTTCCACGACTTGATTTACCATTGCCTTCAAGAAGAAATCTTTTTTGGACTAGTTTAATCTTCGAATCAGTTACTGTTGCCTCGACTATTGGATGTCCTACCTGCCTTACCCAGGTATTCATCATTTGCCTTACTGGTTGTCTTGATATGGTTCCAATCGAATTCCAAAGATCTTCTGTAGTGGCATTTGAATATTCGTATTTTTTGAGATAGTTGTGAAGTGCCTTTCGAAAGTTTTCTTCTCCTATGAAATTTTCTAACATCATCAACACACACCCACCCTTGTTGTAGCTTATCTCATCGAAGATTTGACGAACATCAGCTGGACTTTTTACTTTGACATCAATTGGATGGGATGACTTTAATGAATCAAGACTTAGACCTCCAGTCATCTCTGATATGAGAAACTGATCCCAAAAATCCCATTCTGGATATAGCCTGTCAACTGCCTTTGTAGCCATAAACGTTGCAAAACTTTCGTTAAGCCAGAGATCATTCCACCATTTCATAGTAACTAGGTTGCCAAACCATTGGTGTGCAAGCTCATGCGCTATCACTTCGGCAATGTGTTGCTTTGTTTCTGTCGAGGATGTCTTTGGATCATAAAGCAAAACTGTCTCTCTGAAAGTTATTGCACCCCAGTTTTCCATGGCGCCTGATGCAAAATCTGGGATGGCGATCATGTCAAGTTTTGGTAATGGATATGCAATCTTGAAATAATTTTGGAAATATGATAAGAATTGTTTTGTAAATTCTAGTGATAACCTTCCTTGTTCTTTCTTTCCACGTGTTGTAACAACCCTTACCATTGTTTTTCCTTGCTTGCTTTGCAAGATCTCAAAGTCTCCGACTCCAAGATAAAGTAGATAAGTAGACATTACAGGTGTGCGAGCAAATCGATACTGCGTTTTTTTATCAATTTTTTTCTTGGCAATGACTGGCATGTTTGAAATTGCGGTAAGATTGCTGTCCACAACAAGCGAGACATCGAAACTTGCCTTGGCCTCTGGCTCATCCCAGCAAGGAAAGGCGCGTCTTGCGTCAGCTGCTTCAAATTGTGTGGTGGCAAGATACCTATTTTTTCCCTTGTATTCGTACTTGCTCCTGTAAAATCCTACGAGTTTGTCATTTAGAGAACCTACAAAATCGATCAAAAGATGTGCGTTGCCTGATATCTTTTGAGGTAAACTAATCGTCAACTCTTCAGTTTTCAAGTCTAGTTTTATTGTAGCGGTTATGGTTTTTTCATTCCACAATACCTTACATTCCTTGATTTCAAGCTCAGCCGCGTTAAGAACTATCTTGTTTGTAGGCCTTGATACCTTGATCTCTATTCTTTCTTTTCCCCTAAACCTGAATTTCTTAAAATCTGGTTCAAACTCTAGGTCATAGTTTACCGGAAAAACAACTTTCACAAGAATCAGGTTCTAGAAGACAAGTAATATACCTTAAGACTTTTAGGCACCAGTATCTTCATCATGGCAAACAATGGAATTCAGAGAATTGTATTGCTTTTCATGTGAAAAGTCACTGGGTAGGTATAATGAGAAATACTTCTCACATAAGGATCTAAACGAGTTGGTGGTGAAAAACCACATCACATGTGTACGGCAAGGACATGAAATTATGATTCTAAGAATCCCTGGCAAGCAATAATCTGTAATATCTTGGAGATCAGAGGCTAGATGTGAATAAACGATTGTAGGACCCAGCTGCTAAAAAATACTATTGCAATAGACTTTATGGTTTTTCCAGCTACCATTGCTAACGTGTACTTTTTTATGTCATATCGCTGCGTTCCGGCTATGATTGATGCAACATCTCCAATAATTGGCAACCAGGGAGAGAAGAAAATTACTACGGCCCAACCATATTTGTTCATCATGGATAAACTCTTGCGTTCGAATTTTTTGTCTGGGGCTTTACGTAGTTTTCTTAGATACTTTACATTATATCCAATGCAATACGCAATAAAACCACCTATGATTGAGCTGATGTTTAATACAAGGAAAATGGCAGTAGAGTTTATGCCGCCAAGTAGTAGTGCAGATGTTGTCACTTCTGTAGGAATAGGAATAAATGAAGAAAACATTCCGTTGAAAAAAAGCCCAATGAGGCCATATTTTATAAAAAAAGTATTGTGAACTATTGTATCTATGGTATCGCTTAACATTGCTTGGAATTCCTGTTAGCTTGTTTTAAATGAATTGCCATATTTTACATCATAATCATAAATTGCAATGGTAATCTTCCTGAGCAACTTTGCTTTCGACTTTTGTGCTTTTGCATCGTGGCTATAGTCTTTTTGTTCGACTAGATGTTGTAAACGTTCAAGCTCCATTCTGGATAATGTCTTGATACCCTTGTGAAAAACAATATCCAAGAGTTTGACTCTCTCAAGGTCATCGTTGTTGCTTGACACTGAGAGGAATTCTCTGGTGTTTAATATTTATCTTGTATGAAGCAAATACTCTTCTACAAGGGTGGTTTTGTATCACAAATGTAGCAGAGACAGTCTTTCCTCAATACACTAAAAAATAAGACACGCGCAATTATTTACATGAGAAATTTTGTAGCCATGGCATTTTTGACAGTAATGATATTGTCATACATGATACCCGCAGCATCTTCAGAGATTTCCAACAAAAATTCAGTCAAGTTGCAAAATGGCATCTGGCAAGCCAAGGTTGGAAAGCAGTTGCAAATTCAGGCCGATGTTACAAATGGCCAAGATAGGGTTCAACCCTTTGCATACATTGTTCAGGTTCAGAACCAGGACGGTGTAACGGTTTCATTATCATGGCTTACTGGTACGCTTGATAGTGGTCAATCACTTAGTCCCGCTCAATCTTGGACTCCTGCATCAACTGGAGTTTATACTGCTCAAATCTTTATCTGGGCAGGAATTGACAACCCAGACGCGCTGTCACTACCGCTTACGATGACAATCACAGTATCATAGTTCAGCATCAATTATAATTTAGAACCATAGGAAAATTTCATGAATAGAAAACAAGGAATATTGACGAGTATTTTTCTTGCAGCAGCATCTGCTCTTGCATTTTTCTTTATTGGTTCTCCATTTCTTAACCAAAATGGCCAGACCGCAAATCCTTTCTCCAATCTTACCCAAAGCCCAGAGTCAGTTAGTACCCTACAAAATGACATAGACTTTTGTATAGCAAATCCAACCCCAGATTGTGACCAAGAAATGCAGCAGATACCAAAATTCTGTGAGCAAAACAAAGATCAAAACATTTCGTTTTGCTCAGACCCTAGAATACAAACGTATCTTGACCAAAGAGGTCTTACACGACCAACAATTAACGTGGGCAAGTAAATTATTTTTCAGCTTCCCTTAGAAAGTCTGCCATGTTTTTGCGTACAAGAGGGATGACTTTTTTTGTTATGATCTCATGAAAATTATCTGCATCTGCATCAAATGAAAGCAGCAAGACATGAGAAAGCCTGCTATTCTCATCAGCAATAGGTATTGTAGCTCTTATCAATTTGGTGTAGTGCGAGCTTGCATACGTGATTTTGCCAAGCAAATATTCCCACCTCAATCTGGTGTACTGCCTTGTAGATGCAGTTATAGCATATTGCGCCCTTTCTTCTAGGCTTAGGAGTGGTTTAAGACCTGTCCTCTCAGCTGTTCCCTCTAGTTTACCGTCGCCATCAGCTATTCCCGCAAATCTTATCTTAGGGTCTAGGGAAATGACGCTTTTGCAAAAATCCTCGAAGAATTTTTTCATTCAATAGGGGTAAATTTCGATACTATATTTATTTTCTGGAATTTCATCTACCGATTGGAAATGACTTCGGCCAAATTGCATTATGCAGATAAAAAAGAGCCTTTATGTGTCCTGTGAGATGCTTCGGGGCCTTGCTTTTTGAAATAGAAAATTACATACTAACATAAAGGAAACCCATACAGCCAAAAATAGAATAGGGGTCCAGTAGCCAAGACATCTCTGGCATATGAATTTGCTAACAAGAAATGCCATTATTCCACCAACGAAAACCCCTGTAGCATAATCCAAAAACCTCCACCAAAAATATTTCATCACGTGAATTTACCAAATCGAAAATATAAGACTGATTCTTGTAGGCATATATCAAAACTGGAATCTTGTCTTGGAATTTCTAATAAGCAAAAAACAACTCATAAATGCGCGTTTGCTTTGATGACAAGATTATGGTTCTAAAGCCAAAGAGTCCAGAAGAATCAAAAACAGAGATGACAGTTAGAATGTTTCCATCTGACGCCAATCCTGCCGGAAATGTTTTTGGTGGTGAGATCCTAAAACAAATTGATCTCATTGCGGGACTTGTGGCTCAAAGACATGCAAGAACTAATACAGTTACAGCTTCGATAGATAGAGTTAACTTTCTAAAACCAGTCTATGTAGGGAATGCGTTGATTCTCAACGCACAGCTAACATACGTACATAGATCATCTATGGAGATAGAGATTCGAGTAGAAGCGGAGGACTTGATGAGCGGTACTAGGATGCTTACAGATACTGCATATGTTACAGCTGTAGCGCTTGGCAGCGATGGCAAGACTGTCGAAGTATCACCACTCCTTCTTCAAACAGAAGATGACAAAAAGAGATTTTCAGAAGGAGAGCAGAGAATGATACAGAGATTAAAAGAACGAAAAAAGAATCAATGATTTTTATTGGCAGCTGTAAGAACCTGGAGGTCCATCTCTTACAATGTGTTGAAAGTCTTGCACGGAATATTCTTTGTTAACAGAATAAGGAATGATTCCAAAGATTGGCGCACTTACTTTGGTAGTTATGCGAGCTTGAGTTGGGTCAAATGATGAATTTGTACTGCCAAACTTGGTCGCAGCGTCTTTGTTTAGGGTAAAGACTCCATCTAGTATTGTAGACGACTTGGGTGATATAGTGCTGCCTGAAATTGTGGCCTTTTCTATAGTATCGGATTTGTAAATTGCGATTATTTCATAGGTGTTAAAATTTGCAGGAAAATAGGATGGATTGCATGCGTCAGCTTGGATTTTAAGCTCCGTATCAGAGATTATAGTTTGAGATCCACTATGAGGTCTGAACTGCAGAGCATTGACTGCATACACATCTAGCCCGCCATATGCTACGACAACTATTGCTGCAATAATTGCAGCTATGGCAATTCTTCTAAAGGCGGTTTTTGCTTCTACCTGAGTTCCTGGTTTATTATCTAAGCTATCACTAGTACTAGATGGAACTGTACTCTCTGCAGGTTCAGGAATTATGCTATCTGATGGCTCTGAGATTAAATTCTCTGATGGAGTACTTGCAGTCAGACTTTCAAGATACTGTTGGTCAGAAAGAGAAAGTTGATTTCCATTCTGTAATGTTTCAAGAATCTGCCCAAGTCTTACCTCATCGCCTTTTTTAGAATTGATAAGATCTTGAACCAGCTTTATGAGGTCCTCCGACATTCTTCTCAAGGGCAGTATAACTTAATTTAAAGTAGCTGGAAAAACTAAGACTAGTATACTATATGACCTCAATTAAATCTGTAGTCAAGGCCTTTGTTCTTACAGTAAGTGGTATAGCAATAATAGTGGTAGGGGGATTTATGATGGGGGCAATAGCAAGACTATGGTTGCCAAAGGAGAAAAAAAATCAGGGAAAACCTAGTTCAAAAAATGATTCAAGAGATTTAAAAAAAACAGATTGATATAAAACGTAATTTTTGGATACTGCAAAAAACCTAAGTATTAGAATTTGTTATTGATTATCCATGTGTGAGATGATTGATGAAATAGAAATTGAGCATCTCCGAATGGCATTAGCCAAAGCAAGAAAGGAACAAGAATCAGTAAAGGAAGAAGAACCGCTGGTCGCTGTGGCTCAATAATCTAGTACTTCCACTCATCAGTAATACTGTTCCACCAGGAACGATAGGGTTTAGCATCCTTTTGGATTTCCTCTTTTATTCTGTTTTCTATGGCAAAGTACATGTTTTCCATTGCGTCTGCTCCACCATCGGAGTAAAGTTCCCTACCTATCTCTGAAGCTCTTTGTTTCTTGCTTTCATAATCTGGAGAACTGGGTCCATTTTGGATACAATGGGTTATCAAATCATACAACTCTTCTTCAAGATATGCGTCCAATCTAGCATAGACAACATGTAATTCACATAAAAATATTCAATGGACATTTTTCAGACTAGACACTATAACTTGGCATTATAATGAGTTATAACATAGATTAAACCAAAGACTGATTGGAGACCTACCAAGGAATGACTAAAAAAATAAGAAAAGAAGCTGAGGGCAAACAGCCTGACGGGTCTTCAAGACCATCAAAGCACAAAAATAAATTCATAATTATTGGAATTATAGCAGCTGTGGTAGCATCTATAGCATATGTAAGTTACAGGCAAGACAATCCCACAGATAACAGCCTTGCAACCATAGACGGTATACCATGTGAAACACAAGAATATCTTACTTTTCACGTACATGCCCATCTTGATATCTTCGTTGGCGGTGATCCCCTTACGGTTCCGGCAGGAGTTGGGAT
>MNFB01000039.1:0-1555 GCA_001917995.1 Thaumarchaeota archaeon 13_1_40CM_4_38_7
TGGGCATATGCTTACTCTCACATAAACAAAGTATATAGAAAAAAGGTAGCATAATCGTATAAACAATTAAAACAATTATTCGTACGATGAAAACAAAAACATTCTTCACTGCTCTCCTGGCAGTAGCAATAGTATTTGCTGTTGTAGCGGGAACAGTAGGATTCCAGGGTGCACCAACCGCATTTGCAGATAATAAACCCGGCAACGGCCCCCCACATGGCTGTGACGCAAGCTCACAGGGATTCAAGAGCAGCCACGAGTGTAAACATCCACCAGGCTAATCCATAAAGATTATGCAAAAAGCACCTTTCCTACTTTTTTTTTGCAAAAAAACGCGGAAGGGAAATGAATAGAAATTGGAACCTCAAAGTCTTATCCTTCTCAAAAATAATTCATTGAAATAGGCATAGATTCATTCGTAACTTTAGAATCAATATTTTCAATCCTGTCAGAATCTTTCGTAGTCCAATATAAGACTAAAACTGCACCCTATGTGGGCGTTGCACTGGCCTCGTTTGATGGACTAGATATACCAACAGAGTTGACAGCTCTTACCTTGTAGAAATATGTTGTACCACTTGTCAATGCAGTATTGGTATAGGATGTCACATTTCCTAGACTCACATAACCAGTTTCTGTTCCAGAACTTGTAGACCGGTATATCTTGTATCCAGTTATAGGAGTGCCTCCCTGTACAAGAGGGGTTCTTTTGTAATTTTGTATAATTAAAGAATAGCTTTTTCCAAAAATGGAAAAAGCTAGTTTGTTAATGTCTTCCAATTTATCACTTGTATAATTATCTAAAATGATGGCCAATATGAGCGGATGGAGAAATTACCGATAACCCCGGATATCAGTTCTGACAGTTGTGTAAAAACACAAGACAATTTCCAATTCTGAAAATAATCTGAAACAAAAACCAAGAAAAATTATATTAAAGAATTCATTATACTTGTGTTAACGTAAATTGATACTCTATTCATATAAAAAAATCACAATGATACATGGTAATGACAATCAGTACAAAGATCTCGGTTGCAGCGGTCTTGACAGCAATGGTCTTGGTGACGGGAGCAATAGCTCCAGTCATAAACCAGGCATATGGAATCCCATCCATTGGCGGCAGGGCCACTGCCATGTCGGTAAGCTCACCCCTTGGAGCAGTTAACTTTATGGATACTGGCCCATTATCGTCATCTGGTGGCGAAATCGACGCAACTCCTACAACCATTCAAAATCAAGTAGCCACCGCAGACGGACTACTCTCTGTCACCATGGGCTCGGCACAGGCAGAAAGCCAGTCAGCAGTAGGTGAGTTGGTCTTACTTCCAGGCAATCCAAATCAGATAACTGCATACTTTGCAATGGCAAAATCTCTTGCCACCTGCTCTGGAGTTTCTGGATCAAGTGACATCACTAGTCTAACCATGGCGGGACAAACAATTCAGGTTACTGGACAGCCAAACCAGGTTGTAAGCGTCCCAGGAGTATTGACACTTACCATAAACGAACAGACTGTTACGGCTAATAGCATAACAGTCAATGCACTTCATTT
>MNFB01000039.1:1574-5467 GCA_001917995.1 Thaumarchaeota archaeon 13_1_40CM_4_38_7
AGTTCAGTTTCTTGCCCAACCACACTTGGCGCCCTATTCAACCTAGGCTTGATTCACCAAGCATATGGTTGGGGTGTCACCTCAACTCCTGGCTGTGTTGACTTTACAACCGGAGGAGGCTGGGTCAAACCACCCCCCAACAAGGGAACCTTTGGGTTCGTAGCTGGGTACAAAAATGGCGGAACCAATCCAAGAGGAAACTTGGAGTATCATGACCATACAAGTGCCATGAACGTACACTCGCAAGATGTGCTATACTACAACTGTGGCAACTATGACAACTCTAGAGTATTTGGCGGTGACGCACTGGTCAACCACGTCTCTGGATACTGTTATCAGGTCTATGTGCAAGACAACGGAGAGCCAGGTAAGGATACCGATTACTTTGCCTTGTGGTTATGGACTACTCCACCAACTGGTTGCCCATCTGACGGCTCGATTCCATCTGGAACTCCAGTCTACGCAGTAGGTAACTATCTGGGCGGCGGTAACATTGAGATACATGCCAAGTAAGAGCTCTCCAGCTCTTAACTCCCTATTTTTTTGTTAGTTTGGGACCAAGCCGTGAAATACATTTTTTGCAAGAGTCAAGAAAGTTGCGACAAGCATGAGTACTGTCACCAGAGTAAGTTCCAGTTATTGCAACTGGGCTTGTAATTGATGTTGCGGTTTATACGATACTACATACGGCCGGGCTTGTAGAGCCACTCAAAGTCGCAACTGTACAGGAACCGGAGCTGCTAAAGACCCCTCCAGCACCCCCATCGCTCCATGATACTGTACCAGTTGCGATAATCTTTGTTGCAGAAGTGTCAACAACTTACATGAAATGTTATTGGCACTCCAAGTTCTATTGTAGATGGGTTTGGTGTGACAGTAGAAGTAGTTACGTTCAGGCTTATGGTGTAAGCATCGTAGTTGAAAAATCTAACCGTAGCTATTAGCGTAACTGCAATAGCTACAGTTATTGTCTTTGTACATTCCGATACTCCACTTAGGATAGCCACTACCAACCCGCGACCCACGGGATATAGATCAAGTCCATTTTATTTAAGACGCCGTTCCGAATATGGAAATCACTTCATTGGTTGATGCTTATCTGTATCATGTCTGAACACAAACTATCCCATGACGAGGAAATTCAATAGTACAAACCTTGCAAAGCCTGAAAAACTTTTTTTGATGATTCCAAGTGTTAATTGAGGAATCTTGAGAATGCCTTGAGATATCGCTTCATAAACCAGGCAAGAAACACAATGTCGTTCCGGTTCAACTGAGACCTTTCCAACGCATTATAGTATGTCCTTCTGTCAGCATAATCAATAATCGTCATTGGATTACCTGATATGTTCAATACATAATTCATCAACAGTCTTGAGATTCTTCCATTTCCATTTCCAAATGGGTGAATTGTAACAAATTTAAGATGTACAAGTGCGGCAAGCTCCACTTGATTTAGTATTTTTTCATTCTTTTTGTACCATGCAAAAAATCCTCTTAATAGAGATGGAACTGCCACTGGGGGCGGTGGAATGAACCTGCTTGACCCTATTCCTACCTTGTATGTTCTTATCTTTCCTGCAATTTCTGGATCCGTTTGTTCAAAAAGCCTTTTGTGCCATCTGCATACTAACTCAAGGGTTAACTTCAATTTCTTATCTTGAACTAATTCTAGGAATAATTTTTGGTGTATTTCTGCTTCCTTTACGTCATTGATCGGTCTTAGTCGAGGTGTCTTTCCCTCCTCAAGCAGGTCATGAGTTTCGTTTAATGTAAGAGTAGATCCTTCAATTCTTTGAGTATGGTAAGTGAACTTGACAGAGAACTGTCTTAGTTGTTTTTCCATGACTGATTTGGGGATGCTTTTGATCTCTTTGGCGTACCCCATTCGAATTTTTTCTAACTTGGGTAGCCATTCTATTTCGTAAAATTTTATCATGAAATCTCGCTTGATCTCGTCTATATCTTGTGGTATTTTTTTGCCTAGGTAGATTTCTTTTTGCCTGTTGTTTTTTCTAAGGCTATGCTTGAGGTAGTAGTAATTCTGATTTCCTTTTCTTCTTTTTATCACCGTGACCATTTGTAACAATTACCCACTGCATATTAATCAAATTACCTATTTATACATAATGCAGTGGGTAAGGACAATACGGGTACAAGCAGGCTTTGGTTTGTCTTCCAAGAGCATTTATGTCCTATATTTAAGACATTTGTCATGTATTTAGGATAAGACTTGATTTTTTATTTTTTGAAAATTAATTATGAAATTGAAATTTTAATTAGTGATGAAAAAATTATTCGATTAAATCATGAACAGAAAAAAGTGGCCTATAAAAAGTTTTGAAGAACTAGTAATACTGGGTCTGGCATTACTCAAGCAACCTAAAGTTTCACTTGCTTAAATATAACTTCGCTCTAATTTCTATTGTGAGCCTCAAGGACCCAGAAAAATTGTATGACCTAATCAAAGAGTGTACGGTTCGAAGACTGTTAACAGAAGAATCACTTGGTTATATCAAACAAAATGGGATGAAATTAAGTGAGAGGACAACCGACGGTACAAAAAGAAATGGGAAGACAAGACACAAGAAAGAATTTTAGTAGAAGGAGAAAGAGTCTACGAATCTGAATACCTGAGAAGATTAGATACGATAAAACAAGTCGAAAAATACTATTGGAATATATTTTCCAATACAAAAAATGAATCTTTGAAAGTAAAAATACTTAAACTAATTGGAGACCATCAAGAAACATCAAAAAAATATTTTAGCTCTATCAATTCGAAATCGGCCAGGATTAGAGACCAAATGGAAGAGGAAAATGATATGGAAGTAGAATTCAAAAGACGTCCGAAAGAAGAAGAGAAACAGAGAAATCAAAGGTACTGGAAAAATAAGATAAAGGAGTCAGGATATGACGAAGTTAAACCACAAAAATCAAAACACATGCTTGACTCGTTGACTAATTGAAATCTAGGCAATTCTCTCTCATGTCTTTTTTTATTTACTAAAGTAAAAACACGGTCATTTTCTACGAACAAATTGACCGAAGATCGGCCAAAAGTTATCTTCACCATGGCCAAAAATAAATACAAGTTTAAATCACGAAAGGAAAGAATACAAAATTGGTAGAGATCTGGGCTTTTGTTGCAGTGACAATTCCAGCCATGCTAGTTCTTGGCCTGCGCCATGCGCTCGATGTAGACCATATCACAGCAATTGATAATCTTGTTAGATTACATAATGCCAAGAAAAGATCGCGATGGGTTGGAACAGGATTTGGCGTTGGGCACATGACATCTGTTTTGCTTGAAATGGTATTCATAATAGTTATAGCAGGAAGTCTAACTAGTACAGGGCAACTTGCCTTCTTGGGAGGGGTAGTTGGAATAATTTCTCTTGGAACCATTGGAGGACTTAACATCTATACCATGAAAAAACACGGCAAGACAGGCTCTGCCATCCTTGCTAATCAAGTACTGCACAGAATTGGCTTGTTTGGGCCTTTCAGATCGTCTTTGATTACAGGAATAATATTTGGATTAGGATTTGACACCGCGACCCAGATTTCAGCTATAACAATGTCTGCTGTTGCCTCTGCAACACTTGGAGTACAAACAGCTCTAGTACTAGCTGGGTTTTTTGCCATAGGGATGATCTCAATTGACACCCTAGATAGTATGGCACTGCGTTCTGCTTTTTCCAGAATTTTTCAGAAAAACCTTTTTAGAAACATGTCATATGCGTTAAGCGGCCTTGCCATGACAGTGGCAGCTATATCATCATATGAAATACTAAACAATACTGACATACTTCCAGAATGGACCGGACCTTCTTTAGCTGGAGGAATAATTGCAGTATCGTTTGTGTATTCATTTGTAACACACACTTGAG
>MNFB01000039.1:5572-21325 GCA_001917995.1 Thaumarchaeota archaeon 13_1_40CM_4_38_7
GTGTTAGATTTTGGGGAAGTATGGCCATAACACAAAAGAAGATTGGTTTTGTATTAGCTACAGTTCTAGTGGCAATGATTGTAGGCTCAGCACTTGTTGCCCAGAATGTCTCTGCGGTCACAGATAATTCACATAAAAATGGTCTAAAAACTGTTGGCACGGGTGTTCCAGGGCCTATTAAAAACTGTATTTTACAACACCTAAACAATCCTGCGTACTACAAAGTAGGAGTAGGACAGTGCATTCAGGCACTTACCTAACAATTTTTTTTAGCTTACTGATATCAATCTAGTTTTCTAGATTTTTGCGTTTTTGCTCTATTTTTTTTTCAGCTTCGAGTCTTTCAAGCTTGTATTGTTTTAGATCAACAAACTTGATTATTCCAGATAGATTTGGATGAACCTTTTTTATTGATCTAAACATGTCTTGTGATACCTTTCTATAATCAGGATGGCCCTGCGGAACAGTTCTAAGTTCAATTAAATGCGTTGCCTCCCGAAGATTTAGTTTGATAAAATAAGGATAGTTGTAAGCAAAGTTTACAACATACTGTGCTTGCTCTGGCATATTTTTTTTTAAACCAGAAAATGTTTCTTTTGACTTGTACATACAGTCTTGAAAATCTTTTCTTATGCCTAACGCAGAAATTTCATCTGGGGTAACAAATCCATGATCTGCAGTCAAGAGCTGTCGCTCTAGTGTTAAAACACGGTGTCTGTGGATATCGCGGAACATGCCAAAGTTAGTCATCAGATCAAACGTATATTCAGTCATTTCAAAAGCGCGCGGTGGCCTGTGTCGCCTGTTTTGCCGAAGACTAGAAAATGTCTTAATTATTTTCTTTCTTGCCACAGAATTTAGCTTTTTGATATCAGAAATGATATCATGATATGATATTCCAGGCGACTGTTCATAAAGTATTGCAGCAATTATTTTCTCTTCTGCCCTTTTTTCTGGTTCAAAATCAACTAGTTCTACTAGGAAATTTCTCTTGTTCTTGTGTTTGGCGTATTTTTTACCAAGGTTCCATGATATCTTTTTTATATCATCTAGGTATTTTTGCAAAGCCTTGCCATATTTGTCATCGGCTCTTTTAACAAACGACTTGATGGTACTATCAAGCTCACGCTGGATTTTGAGGGCAAGTTCTCTCTCCTCTCGTAGTTCAGAGGAATATAGTATAGTGAGAAGGTACTCAAAGGCCCGCCCGTTTCCTGTTATGCCTACGTTTGTTAGAGTCGATGCAGGAAGGATTCCTCGTAGAACGTCAAGTGCTTTTGCCTTGATTGTAGCATTATAGATTCTAGTTGCGGACTTGATGTCGTCATCATTTGTTAGTTTTGAAAATAAAACTTCATCGCCAAAAGAGTTTCGAAATTTTTGGTTACCAATCGGTTCTCTTTCTTGTATGAATGAAATCATTGGCTGTATATTTCTAGAATATACATCAAAATCAAAGTTACATGATTCTAAATATTTATCAGCATGTCTTGATTCCATGATATCAGGTTCTCTGTAAAACTTGTATTGTCCGTCTACTTTTTTGTCCCACGCTACATATCGTGACGACTTTTCAAGGTACGACAGTCCAATTCTGCGGTCTTCAATTTTTTTCACAGCAATATTTGACAGCCCTTCTATTGCAATTTGAGCTTCACCAAGCTCTGCCACAGAATCGTCGCCGTATTCAAGTAGTACCTTGTTGTAAAACTCGTCACCGCGATTTTGATTTTGTAAAAATTCGTCTAAAAATATTTTACGCATGCTCTTGTCCGTTCTTGAATATCTTGACATTAGCGCTCCGCGATCTACTTGGCGTGGTGTTATTATGGCAAAGACAGAACCATCTACATTAGAAAAGTGTTTTAGCAGAATTTCTTTTTCAGATTCGGAGAATTCAGACAACACGATTGGAAAGTAATTCAATTATAAATAATCTACTTTTTTCCAAGCTGAATTAGATCTGAGCCCTGTCCTGGTACATTACGTCTTGACTGCCAACGCATTAAAACTTCTTTGAAAGATTCTGCTTCTTTGGCATCTTCGGTGTACATTAGAGTAGTTACCCATCTTCCGTCGCCTGCACCTCCGCCTATGGAGTTCATCCAGAAATCAGTCGGCATGTTTTCAAAGGCTTTATGGTTTGGGTCGCGGCTTAAATCTGTCCACCGTTTTGACACAAAATGTAGGACTTGGTCAAGCTCTTCTTTTGTAATCATTGTTGTACCATTACTAAATTAGTGATTTTAAAATTATTGATTATACCAAAATTTATCAAAAATATCTCAATGACTTAGCTAAAATGATCTTACAAAAACTGGAAAGCTTGTTAACACTTTGCTGGTTATATAAAGTCTAAAACTTGTACCCAATGAGCAAGGAAGAGATCGAATTTATCGGAAAGCAAGTCAAGGACATGTATGGCACCTACATTGGTAAAGTCATTGGTACCATAACCGATATTGACGGAAGTGTACAAACCGTCGGTGTTGATTGCGGTTCTGATGGACTAAAACAAATTCCGTTCGAACAACTAGTCGTCCAAGGCGCATTTGTAATTTTCATTCCTAGATGGAGATTGGATGCCCAGAGGCTGTTGAGAGAAAAGGGCCTAACATTACGTCGAATTCGTGCACTGATAGATATCGTATCTGAAAACGACGACATGAAGGAGGATGCTGAACTGATCCACGAAAAATACAAGATGAAGTTGCTAACTCTAGACGAGACAGAAAAACAGATCAAAGACAAACTAGAACAAAGACTGGCCGACCTTGACAATCAGCTAAAATCAATTCGAATGCTGCGCTTTGATGCCAAGTTGCAAAACAAAAGCAACGAAATAACTGATGCCAAGTACGAATCAGTCAAGACACATACAGTCGAAATCATTGAACACATTGAACATGAGAAGGCAGAGATAGCAAACATCCAACGTCGCATCACTGATCTTTCAGTTGAAAACTTGGAGCGCGCACAAAGTCCAAAAGATGTGCATTCAGCCGCCGTTTCTTACCTCGGCAAGGTAGAAACCCCCCCAACTTCCCAGCCCAACACTCCAGTAACAGCTGGCGAAGGAGTTGGTAACAATACCCCCCCCTCATCAGCACCAAAGCCAGTTGCGATTGGAGCTGACGGCGCAGAAGATACTCAAGACTCAGATTGGCTTAAGAGAATTTCTTCTTCTTGAGTTACATCTATAGTAGGACTGCATAACTCCGCTTCCACCTCCTTTTGAGCGAACCTTTTTGTTAAGACAAGTACAAAAGTATCCTATTGGAAACAACCTATCCTATAGGTCTTGGTCATAATGACACTCAAACTAGAAAAAAAGCAGATCAAGACTATGTCAAGTTCTGGGAAGAGCAGGCCGAGAACCTAAGCTGGTTTGAAAAATGGGATAAAACGTTACAATGGAGCCCTCCATTTGCCAAGTGGTTTGTGGGAGGAAAGATTAACGCCTCATACAACGCTCTTGATGTTATAGTTGCCAAAAACCCAGAAAAAAAGGCCATATTGTGGGTGGGAGAAAATGGCAACAAAAAAGAGCTTAGTTATCGCGAACTATACCAATATGTATCCAAGTTTGCAAACGCTCTCAAGTCACTTGGAGTCAAAAAAGGCGATAGAATAACTATCTATCTTCCGATGATTCCAGAACTGATCGTCTCCATGCTTGCGTGTGCAAGAATAGGGGCAATACATACTGTAATATTTTCAGGTTTTAGTGCCCAGTCAATTCGGGATAGGGTTGAGGATTCAAAGTCTAAGATAATAATTACTGCCGATGGGGGATTTAGAAGAGGAACTATAGTACAACTAAAACAAGTAATTGACGAGGCCATACAAGATCTTGATTTTGTGGAAAACGTAATTGTCTTTGAACACGTAAATGTTCAGGTTTCATATGGTACAAAAGAAAAAAGATGGCAAGACCTGGTACAAAATGCATCACCAATATGCGATGCAGAAAAACTTGACAGCGCGCATCCCTTGTATATTTTGTATACTTCGGGAACAACAGGAAAACCAAAAGGAGTTCTCCATGGTACAGGTGGATACCTAGTACACCTGTACAGTACATTCAAGTGGGTTTTTGACATTAAAGATTCTGACATTTACTTTTGTACTGCAGACATTGGATGGGTGACAGGCCATAGCTATATGGCATATGGCCCGCTTTTACATGGAACGACTCTGGTCATGTATGAGGGAGCGCCAGACTATCCTACACCTGCAAGAATGTGGGAAATTATATCGCAATACAAAGTTACCATATTTTATACCACGCCTACTGCATTGCGTATGTTTATGAAATATGGAGATGCCCTTCCAAACTCACAAGATCTTTCTAGCTTGAGATTACTTGGAACCGTAGGTGAGCCAATAAATCCAGAGGTATGGAGATGGTACTATGATACCATTGGAAAACAAAAGTGCCCAATTGTGGACACTTGGTGGCAGACTGAAACAGGAGGAATAATGCTTTCTCCTGTGCCAGGACTAGAAACAATTCCATTAAAGCCAGGCTCTGCAACAAAACCAATTCCTGGTATTGTCGCTGCAGTAGTTGATGAAAATGGAAAATCTCTTCCGGCTGGAACTAAGGGTTACCTCGCAATCAGGCAGCCATGGCCTGGGATGCTGTTATCCTTGTATGGTGATGATGAAAAATACAAGCTAGTATACTGGTCAAAATACAAAACAATGTACTATCCAGGGGATTATGCAATGCAAGACAGTGACGGTTATTTCTGGATGCTAGGAAGAGCAGATGATGTCTTGAAAATAGCAGGCCACAGGCTTGGAACTGCTGAACTTGAAAGCGGGTTTGTCTCGTACAAATCAGTTGCAGAGGCTGCAGTGTGCAGCATTCCTCATGAGGTAAAGGGGGAGTCAATCATTGCGTTTCTAGTACTAAAAGAGGGAGTTTTACAAACTCCAAATCTCAAAGAAGAGATAACAAGTCATATCAGAAAAATGATAGGTCCTATTGCAACACCTGACCAGTTGTATTTTGTGTCAAAGCTGCCAAAGACTAGGAGCGGCAAAATAATGAGAAGACTGTTAAAAGCAATCGCAAAAGATGAACAGGTTGGAGATATCAGTACTCTAGAAGACGAAGCGTCTGTAGACGAAGTTCGAGGTGCGCTAAACGAATTAAAACAGACCATTCAAAAAAACAAGGTCAAATAGATATTATCTCAAGCTTCGAGTCTTGGTTAATTTTGTACTTGTCTGCAAACCCAGATGTGACTTCAAGTACATATTTTGCGTTTTTGCCACCTGCATTCTGTACCGGACACATTGTAGTTTCCAAGGCAGACTTGCATGGCGGTACATTTCTCTCTATATCAACGACGTTTCCGTTGCTATCAAACCAAATTATGTCCATGGCAAACTGCATGTTTAACATCCATATTGGTATGACTTGCTCTTTATCAAAAACAACTTGGTCATATGGCAATTCATTTTGGAACATTAGCCCACGGATTCTTTGAGCATCGGTTTCTGCCACCTGTACATTTAGTACGATACCATCAAGCTTTACAGTACCGTTTTTGAATTTGACGTCGGCAAGTTTCGAGTCAGCAGGAATTGTAAGCACACCTACCACTCCTATTATGACTGCGGCAATAGCTACCGGAATTAAAACCTGTGCTCTTGTTGCCACAAAAAATTAAAAGATACGGTCTAGTTAAAAACTAATGCAAAAAATGTAAGTATTTAGCTCATCTTGTGCTTGATATCGTGTATATGGTTTGCAAATTTTTTAGTTTCGTGGCCAACATCAGCAATTGTAGAACTGTTGTAAACTTTGTCCAAGTATTTCCCAGCAATAATCATGGGTACGCCTATGGCATTTGTTATTCCCAAAGGTTCTGGTGCAAAAAACAAGATAAATCCAATTTTTTTAAGCTTCTTGCCTGGAGCAGGGGCTCGTTGTAAGGCAGCAAGCGAACGGGCAGTTCCACGGTCATCGAGGCTTCCAAGCGCAGAATAAACCTCAGCGCGCCGCTTCATGGAGTCACCAAATCTTTTAATTTTATGAATACCTGTTCTGAGATCCTTGTCCATTGCAACAGATTCCAAGGGAAATAGTTAAGATTCCATGCAAAAGTTCAATCACAAGCAGGTAAAGATTTCTTAGCAAAAGAACAGGTTATATCGCTTTAAATGCATTCCAATCTACATCATGAAAGAAAAGCGAGCAGAGCGACTAGAATCCATAAAAGAAGCGCACAAGTCAGCAAAAACAGATTACTCCAGGATGGAAGATTATCTTGAAGTCATATCAGAACTTGTAGAACTAAAGGGATATGCAAATACTATAGACATATCAAGATATCTTAATGTTAGTGCACCTTCAGTTACCAAGATGCTACAAAGGCTTGATGAAAACGGATACCTAGAGTATGAAAAGTACAAGGGGATAAATCTGACAGAGAAGGGAAATGCTTTGGCTGGTACAATAAGACAAAAGCATGGAATACTTTTAGAGTTCTTTAAGATGCTTGGAATAAATCATGATATAGCAAACCAGGATGCGGAAGGAATAGAGCACCACTTAAACCCGCAAACCATAAAACAGTTGCGCAAATTCGTTACGTATCTGAAGGCCAACCCAAAGCTTCTTCAAAGTTTTCAGTAGCTAGTCGTGAACAACTAGTTTGATGTCGTTTTTTGACATTACTGCGTTAACAATTCTTTTTCCAGAGCCTGATCTTTTTGCAATAATTATTTTGCCTCGTTTGCCAACTCGCGTGGATAAGATATGTCTATCGTTTACATAAATGTCTGCGTCCATTCCGGTTTTGGCATTGTCAACTTCAAATATTA
Organism: Thaumarchaeota archaeon 13_1_40CM_4_38_7; assembly: GCA_001917995.1. GTDB lineage: Archaea > Thermoproteota > Nitrososphaeria > Nitrososphaerales > Nitrosopumilaceae > Nitrosotalea. Next base: position 12,413 of record MNFB01000039.1, read on the forward strand.
GATTATTCCCAGATTCCGACATTTCAAACCGTTCACTTGTACTAGCTTGGTCTTTTTCTTCTACATCAATGTGAACGCCAAGTGATTTCTCAAGTTCGTTTATTGTAGAACCGCCACGGCCTATAAGAGCAGGAATAGATTCTTTGTCAACCCGTACTCGTATACTATTATTTGAAAGAATCTCAATCTCGGCTTTTGAATCAAATCTACGAATCGTATCTCTAATTTTTGATTCTGCTAGTCTCTCAATTCCACCACTTTTTGCTTCTTTTGATATCGGAATTACGATATTTTCTTCACCATACGTGTAAATCTCATATTCTAGACTATGGTTTTCAAAGTTCCTCACTTCAATTACAGGTCTTGCCAAATCTTGTTCTGTCATGCCAGTGGGCACTTTGACTTTGAATTCAAGCTCGTATACTTTGGAGATTTCCCCTCCTTCAACAAATACTACGGTATCTAAAATGTGCGGTATCATGCCAAGGTCTACTTTTCCTATAAATCTCTGGATTGCATCAAGTGGTGCATTTGCGTGTACTACACCTACCATGCCAACGCCTGCTAATCGTAGATCAGAAAACACTCTAAAATCATGGAATCTTCTAATCTCGTCATATATTGTATAGTCAGGTCTTACAAGTAGCAGGATGTCTGCAGCGTTTTCAAAACTTCCATCAAGCTGCGTATATTGTGTAGTCTTTTCATCTACTTGAAGGTCTCTTGGCGACTCGAATGTTTTGACAATTTTTCCTCGCTTAGAATAAAATTCAGCCAGGCTTGAAGCAAGTGTGCTCTTTCCAGAGCCTGGAGCTCCTGCAATGAGTACTCCTTCTGCCTTGTCAGAAAATTTCTGCATGAGTTTTTCTGAAATCCTGTACTGCTCCAAAGATAGTTTTACTATTGGATGAGTGATTGTAATTTCATAACTATCTGAAAAGGGAGGATGGGTTATTACTACTCTAAAGTCACGAAACTGGACAACAAGGGCTCCAGGCTTTGATATCTCGACTACTCCAGATCGAGTAACTCTTGAGACTTCTAATATTTGGGTAGTAATTCCCTCCAAGTATTCCTTTGTTAGTATCTTTCCGTCTAGCTGTACCAACAAAAATGCACCAGGCTTGCCACGTTTGGCAACGGGGGGCGTTCCCTCTTTGAGGTGCACGCTCATGGTCTGGTTATCAAAGAACTTTTCAAATTCTAAATCAGTTACCTTGATTTCTGGCTTTGAATACTTGGTCTTGATACCTTCGGCCTGTGCAACAAGTGCCTGCACATAATCTGCAGTATAAAACATTGCATCGTTTTTCTTTGCAATGTCTTTTATTATTGCATCAATACGGCCATGTCTTGCAAGCTTGATGTCCTCCATGCTTGGTCGCTGACCCTCAAACCGTAGTGTTATGCCGCTCTTTTGAGCAAGTTCACGTATTTTTTTTATCTCTTCGAGCCCAACAAATCCATAGTCTTTGCTTTGTGAAGCCTGTGATTGCAGCTCATCTAATACCGCAACAGGTATGATAATTTCACAGTCCTTGAGATTTCCTGATTCGATTAGTTTTGTAATCTCTCCGTCTATTATTATGCTAGTGTCAACTACTACCTTATCCACTAGAAACAGAACTTATTCGGTACTTTTTAATCATAGCTTTGCAAATATCTAAGAGTAATATACCTAGAATGTAAGGATAAGGCATTGGTTGGCAAAAATGATGTCTTGATAATAGAAGACAGCTTGGCAACTGCGATGCTTATTCACGACTTTCTAAAAAAACTCGGTTACGAAAATGTGCATACTTGCAATACTGGAAAGGCTGGGATGAAAAAATTTGAAGAACTTGCCAAATCTGACCATCTTCCTATAGTTTTACTTGATTATAATCTACCAGATATGAACGCAAGTGAGGTGATGCTACAGCTATTTAATGTCAAGTCTGATGCTAAAGTAATACTTGAAACCGCGGAGGAAAAAGATGATGAGACAGTCAAGGATGCATTGCGACATGGCGCTTATCTATATCTGCCAAAGCCAATTAGATTTGAGAATCTCAAAAACGTAATAAAAATTCTCGAAGACGAAAAAAAAGTTCTTGATGACCAACCATCTGAAGAGCAACATGGGGTAGAATATTTTTTGAAGACCAACACAAGAATAAGCTTGAAAAGACTTGCAGAGTATTCGAAGAAACAAGAAGCAGATGTTATGGCCTTTCTAAAAGAACTTGAAGATCAGGGAAGGGTCTCTAGGATAGAAAGCATTAAAGAAATTTCCTGTAGTAACTGTGGCTCTGTTAGAATATCTCAATACTTTTTCTGCCCTTCGTGTCATAGCTCAAACTTTAAGCAAGGAAAACTAATTGAACATTTCAAGTGTGGAAATGTCTCAATCGATGACACCTATAAGGACAGCATTTGCCCCAAGTGTAGAAAAGAAATTAAAATAATTGGTGTTGATTATAGGGCAATAGAAAATTATTACATTTGTATTGACTGCGGAGAAAAATTTCCAGAACCCGCTCAAGATTATATCTGTGTAAAATGCAATAACAGATTCACATTAGAACATGCACACTGGGTAACAAGTGAAGGGTTCGCTCTAAAAACTACGAACTAGAAATATCTGATATAGTTTTTAAAACATTTTGAAAATCAAATGGTTTTAGGATATATGCGCGAGCACCCGCACTGATACACTCCCTCATGGTCTTTTGATTGTCGCTTGCGGTAATCATAATTATTCTAGCTTTTGGCTCAATTGAAAGAATTTCTTTAAGAGCTGAAAGCCCGTCCTTTTTGGGCATGGCCATATCAAGAAGAATCATCTCTGGTTTTGTCTTGATAAATAGTTGTACTGCTTCTTCGCCCGTGGTTGCTTCCCCTACAAGCTCATGCTTTCCTATCACGAGAATGTCTTTTAGCACTAGTCTTATGGCATCAGAATCATCAGCTATTAACACACGCACCATTTCCTAGAATTTATTTAACTGGATTTGTATATAAGTACAAAAGTGTATTTCTTACCAGTCTGCTATCTCTGGAAATGAATTTTGCATCGTAGCTATAAAGTTGTCAATGTCATCATTGTTTTGATTATTTAATAGATGAATCATCTTGTTAGCAGCTTCAGCAATTATGGTGTATGAACCATCAAGTGTTCCTTTGTCCATGATATGCTTTAATATGATATCGCTTACGTGTGCAACCTTGCCGATCTTATCTTGTCCCATCATGGGTGCCAAACCCTTGATTTTATGAAGATGTCCTTCTATTCTCTTAGAGTTGTTGAAAATGTGTTCGTCGTTTCTGCAAGATGATAAAACCTGCTCTAAACCATCCAAATCTACCTGTATTTCCTGCCTTGCAGCCTTGAGAAACTCGTCTGACATTTTAACTAATTAACAGCTATCTTTTATACTAACTTTTATAGGATTCCGTCCATGCCTTCCATTCAAAGTTGAGAATTACTCAGAAGACCTTCATACTACTTGGAGTTATAATTGGAGTTTCGGCAATTAACCTGTATCTATTGGTAAATACAGCACAAGAAAATCAAGCGGTATTGCATTCGATTAGTGACGCAAGTGATCTTAAGGTTATAGTGGAAAAAATATCGGCAACCGCAAACTCTATCGCAAGTGGCATTGAAAAAGACAGGGACACACTGACAACTGAGATATCAGATTTTGATACAATTTACACCGTATTGGGGGTTGGAGGAACTTATCAGAGCCAGAGTGTAGTTCCAGTTCCAGAAGAGCTTAAAGAGATCTACAATGACATGGGCAACTCGTGGCAGCAGTACAAGGTAGATGCAGAAAAAATCAAGAAAGAATCTGTGTTTAACCCACAAACGGTAGATTCTTTGAGATATATTCTTGACAAAAACGGTGACTTGCTTTCATTAACAAATGGTATAACAAATGACCTTGCTCCACTAGATCGAAATTACAACAGGCACAAGGAGATAGCAACTGAAATGTTGACAATGGCAAAAGACATTGGAGAAAAAACACTACTTGTATCCATTGGAGAGCAAGGAAACACGTCTGCAGCAATAAAAAAGGACAGGATACTCTTTGATGCAGACTTGAAAAAGTTAGAAGGCTTGCCGCTAGATAATCAAGAACTTGGTACCTATGATATCAAACAGGAAACATTGCAACAAATTCCAAGGGAGAATTCAGATTCTATTAGACAGCTTGATCCTCTTTGGGAATCTGTTCAAGTCAAACTTGTTTTCATTGAATCAAATCCAGTATTGTCAAGGGAATTTGGAGCAGCTTTGGCTAGTTTGAATGATCACCGAAATATCTTACTTGATACAGCTTCAATGTTCACAGATGAATGGAACAAATTACTAGATTCTAAATTGCGTGAAAGAGTGGTAGTAGTGCAGGCGCTACTAATTACGGACGTTGCAGTATTTGTGTTAGTCATTATCTCAATTAGGAAATCTTTGAGTCCTCTTGATACTATGGTAAAAGCAGTTGCTAGGATAAAAGAAGGATTTTACGGTGAAAAAATTGCATATGACGCAAAGGACGAAATAGGCGAACTTGCGCAGACAATAAACGCAATGTCAAGCACTATTCAGCATAAAGAAGCAGAAGCTAGGCAAGTCGACATAGCAAAAGACGAATTTCTAGCAATGATAACACATGAATTAAAAACACCACTTGTTCCTATCCAAGGATATTCTGATATTCTACTTGGAGAACATCTTGGGCCATTGAACAAAAATCAAAAAGATAGATTGGAAGTAATTAGATCAAGTGCTGGTAACTTGTTGCAGCTTATTTCGGATTTGCTTGATGCGCAAAAATTGGAACTAGGCCAACTTAGAATAAAAAAATCAAACAATAATCTGAAAAACACAATAGAGAAAACAATAATTGAAATGTCACCACAGGCCGTGTCAGATCAGATTTCGCTTGTGGGTAACGTGGCACAAGATGTGTACATAAACTACGATGAAAACAGAATTAGCCAAGTTCTCACGAACTTGATTAAAAATAGCTTGAAAGCATGTATTCCAAAAGAAGGAAAGATCGAAGTATCAATCGAAGAGCGTCCAACCGAAGTAATAGTCTCAGTCAAGGACAATGGAAGGGGGATACCTGATAACGCGGTCGAACATGTATTCAAAAAGTTTTATCAAGTGGATACCTCCCTTACAAGGGAAAAGGGAGGTAGCGGCCTGGGTCTGCCAATTTGCAAGGGAATTGTAGTTGCCCATGGTGGAAGAATCTGGGTCCAAAGCCAAGTAAACAAAGGTTCGACTTTTTTGTTTTCTATTCCAAAGGCGTAAAGGTCTCAAAACCCTGTATATAAAATACAAATAGTTGCATGTTAAGCTGTTCAGATATTGCTACAAGATTATGCTGACAAGGCTGTCCAGTTTGCACTCGAACATGGTGCTCAATATTGTGATGTAAGAGCAGAGGCAGTAACAAGCGATGGATTTGTCTTAGAAAACGGCGAAATTGAACACTTTGCATCTACAAACGACCATGGTCTTGGAATCAGGGTTTTGGCTAGTGGTGCGTGGGGATTTTACTCTATATCAGACCCACAATCTATGAACGAAATAAAGGCTAGTGCGCAAGAGGCAGTAAAAAGCGCGACACACTATGCAGCTCTTAAGAAACAAAAAATCAAACTTGCAGAGACACGTGCTTTTGTAGATAAAGTAGACTTTGCATGCGCAATCAAACCAACAATTAAGGAAATGACGGAGATTGCGTTTAGGTGTGATAAAATAATCAGAAGTAGAAAAACAATAAACAAATCCTCCATATCCATTCATCATGATAGTTTTTCCAAATATTTTGTAAATAGTGACGGGGCAAAGATATCGCAGAATTTTGATGATGTAATAGCTAATCTATCTGCAACTGCACATCAATCAGGTGTTACGCAATCAGTTAGTTCAACTGAGGGTGGTAGGGGCGGCATGGAAATGATAACAGGCAAAAATGATCTTGCTCTAGTTGCAGAATCCATATCCCAGAAAGCTACTGAGCTAATTGATGCAAAGGGAGCAAAAGAAGAAAAAGCAACAGTTGTAATGAATCCAGATTTTGTTGCATTACTTGCTCATGAAATTCTAGGTCATCCTTCTGAAGCAGATAGAGTACTAGGAAAAGAAATGGCTTGGGCAGGAGGGGCATGGTGGGCAGGAAAACTGGGAAGCAAGATAGGCTCGGCTGAGCTTAACGTAATCGATGATCCAACGATTCCTTCTACTCTTGGATGGTACAAATATGACGATGAAGGTGTAATTGCAACAAAAAAATCCCTAATTGAAAACGGCATCTTGTCAGGCCACATGCAAAGTAGAGAAACAGCATCAATTTTCAATTCAAGTCCAAACTCATCTATGCGTGCAACTGGATACGCATTTATGCCTCTTGTTAGGATGGCATGCACTTGCATAGCGCCAGGAGATTGGAATCCGCAAGAGATGTTCAAGGATGTTAAAAATGGATATCTAATTTATAACATGAAAGTTCCTTCAATAGATATGATGAGATACAACTGGAGTATATCCTGCCAATATGCTCAGAAAATAGAAAATGGTGAGCTCAAAGAACTGCTAAGAGATGTCATAGTAATGGGAGTTGCACCTGAATTTTTCAATTCAATTGACGCAAGAGGAAATGATTTCACTATCAGGCCTATAACAAACTGCGGTAAGGGAGATCCGATGCAAATCATGAGGATGGGAAATGGCGGTCCTCATATTCGTGGGGTGGCAACTGTGAAAAGTGTGGGGGCCTGAAATGTCAAAAGAGATTATGACTCTAAAAAAAAGAGTAACATCCTGTGTCAAATGCAATCTATCAAAATCAAGAAAAAATGCAGTGCCAGGTGCAGGAAACATCAAATCAGAAGTCATTTTCATAGGGGAAGCACCTGGCCGAAACGAAGATCTTCAGGGTGCGCCATTTGTTGGTACGGCAGGTCAGATTCTTTCTGAGGCATTAGAGTATGCAGGTTTTACAAGAAGTGATGTCTATATCACTAACGTGGTTAAATGTCGACCTCCAAATAACAGACAGCCACTAAAAGAAGAGCAAGACGCATGTAGGGAACACTTGTTAAAAGAATTACAGATAATTCAACCTAAAATGATCTGTATTTTGGGTAACACTGCATTTGGTTCACTGCTTGAAGGTAACTCAATAACAAAAAACAGAGGAAAAATAATCAAAAAAAACGATCAACTCTATTTCGTTACGGTTCATCCAGCTGCTGTTATTTATAATCCAGATCTGCGGCAAGTTTTAAAAAATGATTTAAAATTTCTAGCAGAAACACTTGATAAGATAAAAAACGGTTTGCAAGTAGAAATTTCAGGATGAAAATTATTCCTCGCTCATTTTACGAAAGAAACACAATAGATGTTGCCAAAGATTTACTGGGTCAAGTGCTTGTAAGAAAAATATCTGGAAAGATAGTGTCTGGTACAATTGTAGAAACGGAGGCATACAGATACAAAGACGACGCAGCAAGCCATTCTTTTGCAGGAAGAACTGAAAGAAACAAAGCCATGTTTGGGGAAGTTGGGAGAGTCTATGTCTATTTTACATATGGCATGCATTATTGCGTAAATGCAGTAGCAAGAGACAATAACGTAGAGGCAGGAGCAGTTCTGCTGCGAGCTCTTGTTCCCAAAGAAGGGTTTGATTTTATGAAAAGGCAACGAAATACGAGTGTAGAATCTAACCTTACAAACGGACCGGCAAAACTAGCACAGGCGTTACAAATAACCAAAACTCTCTACGGCGAGGACCTTACTAGAAAATCTAGTCTTTACATAGTAGAAGGCAAGCAAATCAAAAAAAGTGATATTGATATCAGACCAAGAATAGGAATAAGAAAAGCTACAGACAAGTTGTGGAATTTTCGAATTTCAAAGAACACTTTGTGATATTAATCTATGAAGCGGATGAGGGTCTGGTTACAAGAGTAGCAGTAAGGTCCAATGATTTTCCTTGTCTATTTACAGTTAGGACCGCCTTGTCACCAACATTTTTTTGCTCATCTAGATACGCTATGATGTCATAAATTGTCTTCACAGGATGTCCATCTATTGAAGTTATGATATCTCCTCCATGTGGAATGTTGTTATCGTCCAGTGTAGCAGCAATAATTCCAGCCTTGTCAGCAGGTCCATCTTTTACAACTTTTTCAACTACTACTCCTTTGAAGTTTCTTGGTAAACCATTTGCAAGCGAAATGTCAGGATTCATACTACCTCCTGCAATTCCAAGATAAGGATGAGAATAATTTCCATCTTTAATTAAAACAGGAGCTATTCTTTTAATGGAATCTGAGGGAATTGCAAATCCAACTCCTGCAAAATCACCTGTACTAGTCTTGATAGCTGTATTCATTCCTATAACTTGTCCTTGTGTGTCCAAAAGAGGGCCTCCAGAATTGCCTGGGTTAATTGCAGCGTCTGTTTGTATCACATCTGGTATGGAAAATCCAACATTCTCGTTGGGAAGCAAGCGTCCAATGGCGCTTATTATTCCAGTAGTCACCGTGTCGCTAAGACCAAAAGGGTTTCCTATCGCAATGACTGGCTGGCCAACCTGTAGATCAGTAGAATTACCTAATGTGAGAGGAATGAGATTCTCGTCTGAGTAATTATCAATTATCTGTATTACTGCAATGTCGTTGTCTGGGTCTGTTCCCACCACTTTTGCAGTATATGTATTTCCATCGATAAATGTCACATTTACCGTCTTTGATCCCTCTACAACATGATTATTGGTAATTATTCGGCCTTCCTTGTCATAAACAAAACCAGACCCTAGTCTGGTGGTTTGACTTTGAAGCGGTGCACCATTTATTATGACACTATTGTCTACCGTGGAAACTTTGGTTGTAATCTGTACTATC
>MNFB01000001.1 GCA_001917995.1 Thaumarchaeota archaeon 13_1_40CM_4_38_7
CCTTTTCCAAACAAACGCTTCAGGTGAAGCGATTTCCACCACAGGTACTCAGGTGTGGGTAGACTCTACAGGCAGTTCCGGTTGGGCATGGGGTGCAGCTGACGTTAGAAACAGCGGTGACAAACTGTTGTCAGTTGACCAGATACTAATTCGTGGTCAAGCAGTTCCATTTGCAAACTGGTACGCTGACTCAAATGCAACTGAAGTTACAGCTGCTAATTATCAAGCTGCGTTGATATACACATCAATGATAGCCACACCCAATTCTCCTAATGGAGCATTGAAGAACGGTACAGCCGCAGGAATGGCTCTATCTACTAGTACGGCATGTCTCCCACAAGGAATTAAAGGCATGCACATGGTACTTGGTGCAGCAAACCCGACTCTATGCTTAGCGCAGCAAAGCGGTCCAGTATCTCTAGCACCTGGTCAAAAGGCAATCATCTACTTCAAGATACCGCAAAACCTCTTGACAACTGTAGACGCCGGTTCAGCATCTAGTGTAGCACTGTATGCAGGCAAAGTAGGAGCGCCAGTATCAGTAACTGTTGCAGCCAAGTAGGGGGTCTATAATGCCCTACAAACTTTATTTTTTATTTTTGGTGATTAAATGAAAGAAGACAAGAAAAAACAACAACCAGATAGTTTTCTAAGTCAGGAGCTTATAGATGAAACTCAGGTTCAAATTCCAATTGGATACGAAGTAGTAAACAAATATCCATTGCTGCCACCTTTTAGCTACGTAAACATACTGTACAATAGCGAAAAATCAAACTACTTGTATTTCGTAGATGAGGTAAGGCTAAGCGCGCAAGAGAAGCAAATCTTCCAAAGTTTGTATAACCTACTCCAAGAAAGTTTAGAATCTATTAACGAAAAAAGTGCCAACTTGAACTTTGATGAACAGCTCAATACCATATTAAAAGAAAACGAAAAACTTTTTTTAGCAAATTCAAACACGAGTATAGAAAAAGTCAAGTATTACCTAAAAAGGGATGTAAGTGGCTTTAACATAATTGACCCCCTGATGCACGACATAAACATTGAGGATATTAGCTGCAGTGGTACAGAAAACCCAATCTATGTTTGGCACCGAAGTTATGATAGCATACCAACTAACATAGAATTTGGATCAGAGGAAAAGCTTAACGCATTTGTCTCAAGGATTGTCTTTAGGGCTGGAAAGCACGTAAGTGCGGCTTTTCCAATTGCAGACTTGGCGCTACAAGGAAATCACAGAATTTCTGTTTTGTATCAAAAGGAAATTACACCAAAAGGTAGTAGTTTTACAATAAGAAAATTCAAAGAAGATCCATACACTATCATCGACCTTATAAAATTTGGTACAATAAATGTTGAAATTGCAGCTTACTTGTGGATGCTAGTCGAAGCAAAGATGTCATTTATAGTAATTGGCCCAACAGGAAGTGGAAAGACAACATTACTTAATGCCATAACAGGCCTTGTTCACCCAGATTATAAAATATTTTCAGTAGAAGATGTATCTGAAATAAACATAAACCATGAAAACTGGTTCACATTAATTTCAAGAACAGGATTTGGTCTTGAAGGTGAAGGAGAAATTGGTTTGTATGCTCTTTTAAAGGCTGGCATGAGACACAGACCTGATTATATCGCTGTTGGAGAAATTAGAGGTGAAGAAGCATATGTTATGTTTCAAGCCATGGCTACCGGTCACGCAGGACTTTGTACCATGCACGCAGATAGTTTAGAATCTGCAATAAAAAGGCTGCAACAAAAGCCAATGGACATACCACCCGCATACGTTTCACTAATGAACTGTGCATTAGTTGTAAAGAGAGTAAAAGAAAGTTCAGGACAAAGTAGTAGAAGGGTAGTTACAACGTCAGAGATTCTAAGCGCAGGCTCATCCCATAGTGCATTTACATGGTCTCCAAAAGGAGATCATTTTACCGCTGACTTGCAAGAAAGTGTTCTCTTTAAGAGAATAAACGAGTCCACAGGAATCGAGTTTAATGAAATATTGGAAGAATACCGAAAAAGAATTGAAATTTTGAAATGGATGGCAGAACAAGACATTCGTGACTACAAGAAAGTCTCGGACATAGTTGGAAAATATTACAGAGATCCAAAATCCGTCATGTCGCAAATTGAGCTTGGAGTTTAGGCATGCTTTCTTCCCTAAAAAATATGGAAAAAGCGGATGCGCAAAAAAAACAAGCTCAGAAACTGGAAAGAGAGTTACCCTACTTTATTACAATTGTTTCCTTACTTGCCTCAAGCGGTTTTGGTCCATATACGATTTTTCAAAAGTTTCGGGAAATTGATCTCTTACCGCTAGTTAAAACAGAATCAATTAAGATTCTAAAGAGAATCGAACTTTTGGGTTTAGATCCTTTAGATGCAATAGTACAAGCAAAGGACAGACAGGGTTCAAGAGTATTTGGAGAATTTCTTTCAGGTTATGTGTCAGCAATTCAAAGCGGTGGCAACGTAATAAACTACCTCAAAACTAAAATGGAAGGTGCCTTTGACACTCTCGAAAGTCGCGAAAAACAAGGTGTTGAAAAACTAAGCGGTATAATACATGCCTGGCTTACGATGCAAATTGTAATTCTTTCTGTGTTCATCTTACTCTCAGCCATTGGTTCAAATCCAATAGGGGGTACATCGGGCGCACAGACCAAGAGTGACCCGCCATACATGCTTTTGGTATTTGCACCAGCAATGTCAGCCATGTTTTTGTTAATAGTTAAGAATATGGTCAAGTCAAACATTCCTGAATTGCAATTTAAAAAAATCATTATGGTTGGAGCTCCTGTTATTCTAATTGTAACAATTTTGATTATTACTGGAACCGTTTCCAATCTTCACATAGATCCATATCTATTAGGAATAGCAATCATAGTCGTATCCATTTTGCCTGCGATGAAGTTCAAGAAAGTGTATGCACTAAGCCTCGATGCAGAAACTGCCACTCCTCAAATCCTACGTGACATTACTGAAGCAAGGAAAGCAGGTATCGGACCTGAAAAATGTATAATTCGTGCATGTAAACGAAAAGATTTCAAATTATTTAACACACTTGCAAACGCAATATCAAATAAACTTGAATGGGGTGTGGGGTTGCATGATATCTATGATTCCTTACGACAAGAGCTTAGAAATTTCCAGGTATTAGTTTCATTTAAAATTTTATTTGAAATAATTGCATCAGGAGGAGGAAACGTGGATAGCTTGGATTCACTTGCGGATACAAGCGAGAAAATTTACAACATTGAAAAACACAAGCGGGAAGAGCTAAAAGTTTACGTGATGGTGGGATTTATGCTCATTACAGTAACTGGTCTTACAACCCTACTCACTATAGATTCATTTGCCGCAATAAATGAACAAAAGGATTTGAAGAAAGAAAATGGTCCTGCTACGCCAAACCTGTTTCTTGAAAAAGTAGGACTTGCTATAGTTGTTCAGGCATGGATATCAGGTCTGTTTATAGGAAAAATTACCAAGGGAGTATATTCGGGCGGTTTCATGTACTCCATACTTTTAGTGATAATAGCCATGATTAGCTTTGCTCTCATTCAGTTGCATATCGTTAATTTCAGTTCTTTTCTAACTCCGCATAGTACTCCAAGTCCTTCTTGAGTATGTTATTGTATATGTCATACCGTCCCTTATATCTAAATTTAAGAAATGGATCATAAATTGAGATATCTACTATTGACAATATTGTGTTTTACAGTAGCGATTCACTATGCATACGCTCAGTCTGATAACGCGCTCGGTGTAAGAGTTATTCCAAATAAAATAATGGAAAATACCGAAGGAATAATCCAAGTCTATGCCAATTCAGATAGTATAATAAAAATTGATAAATTGATCGCCACCTCATCTGATTCTTCAGTTATTCAAATACTTGGCATAGAACAAGAGGCAGGTGGATATGCCACTGATGTTAAAATAAAGGCAGTTAATGCTGGCGATGCAAAAATTGCACTCGCAGCTCCTGGGTTTCTATCAAATGAATTCCCGATAACAGTTTCCAAGAATACTGGTGCTGCCACAACTTTGCTGATAAAAGCAACCCCTGGCACTTTTTTATATAATGGCCCAAAACTTGGTTACGTAACTGTTGAACTTGCAAATGAGGCCGGTTTTCCAACTTATGCTAATACTGACATACCAGTAACTATTACCTCTTCAGACTCTGGCGTCGTAAACATTATGACGAGCCAAATTACTATTCCAAAAGGTTCCTACTATACTGTAGGTAAGTTTGAGGCCAAGCAAGAGGGAACTGCTCTAATATCAGCAGTTTCACCATCGATGTCGACTACAAGTGCATCTGTTATCGTTAATGCACAAGATCCAACACAAACAATCCAAGTATACGTTTATCCACAAACAATAAACGCCTATAAGGCTGCTACCGCATACGTAGCGGTTCAACTCCATGATTCCTCAGGCAATCCTGTAATAGCAAAACAAGACATTCCAATTAAAGTTAAAATCACAAATTCATCTGGAACCGAATCAATTAATACAAGCGAACAAAAGACTCTCATTCAAGCAGATCAACCTCTTATAATAAAGAAAGATTCCTACTGGGCATACATACCAATATCTGTTAATGCAGGATTAAATGGAAAATATGACATTAGTATATCGGCCAAAGGATATACTATATCCTCGCCAGCGCAAATTACTACACTTACTTCAAACTCCCTCTTTGACGACAAATTTGCTCAAGTAGATATTCTACCAATACTTGCCACTGGTCAAAAAGAGCTAATAGGCGTTCTACACCTACAAGATAGTTCAGCAAACCCTATACTGGCGAAGCAGAACCTGCAAGTACATGTTGACTCTTCAGATCCAACCGCGTTATCAGTTGATGACGTACAGCTACAATACGGTTCCCAGGCAGCCCTCGTATTTGGCATTGTAGGAAATGTTGCCAAGTCTGTAACATTAAATGTGGTATCTGAAAGTCCACAAACCATTACACCAGCTATTACATCTGTTTTGCCTAGTTCATTTTCTCTTATGGCAGATCCGTTAGTTCCCAAAGTATTATCTCACACCGATTTTCCTCTGGCCATATATCTTACCAAAAACAGTGTGCTAGATAGTTTTGCAAGCAGTACTACGCTATCAATATCACCTAAAGAATTTATTCAAACCGAACAATCTCAAATATCTAAAGATCAGTCAATAATCCTAGTCAAATCTTTACTGTTAAAAGAAGAGACTGGAAGCGTTTCAATAACTACACAAGATTATTCTACTTCTATTCCAATTGAAGGGCTATCAACAAAGCCAAAAATGTTATCTATGGATTATCCTGCAAAGATTCTTGCTAATGTTGTGAACTCGTTTTCAATTGAGCTACTAGATGATCAGCAACGTCCAGTAGCGACAGACACTGACATGGAAATTAAAATTGTATCAAGTGATCCATCCGTAATTACAACACCGGATGTAGTTATAGTGAAAAAAGGAACGTATTACTCAACTTTTGAAGTGCAAGCAAAGAATTCTGGGTCTGCAGAATTATCAGTACTTGGAAATGAATTGCCAATGTCTAAATACACGCTATCGGTGACAAGTCTTGCTTCTGTATTGGACATTAACACTGCTGACTTTGAAAATTCAGGGGCAAGCTTTGTAGCCACTGCAACTGTTAGATACAATACCACGCCTCTTTCAGGCATAAATATAATTTGGACCGTTCAAGGTGCACAAATTCAAAATCAAGATACGACAACTGATGAGAATGGTAACGCCAAGATTTCATTAATTGCACAAGATCCATCCAAGATATCAATCCAAGCTACTGCTCAAGGTGGAATGTATGGTCAGCCCTCTGGAAGCAAAGATATCAGTGTACTTGCGCCTCTCTCTAAGGGAGGAGGCAATGGAGATGCTCAGACTGGATCACAATTCACTATCTCGGGAATTAATCCTCTGTTTATTATGATTCCAGTTGCAGGCGGTGCAGTAGTTTTCATTCTCAAAAAGAAGAACCTCTTAGATGGAGTAGGAGAGAAAATAGGCTTTACCGAAAAGTTTGCAGAGATAAGAGAAAAAATAATGGAATTAAAAGAGAGATAGTTTTGGAATTTGCTTTACTTTGGATAGGTGTAAGAGAAGAGAGCTTCCTACCTTTTCATGGCGACCTAACATGAAAAGTGAAAAGAACCCTTCAAAGAAAGTAGCTGCTGCTTGAAGTGGTGCTTGATGTATAACCTGGAGTGTTTCAAAACCGACCGTTCCCATTATTACTACCAAAACCATGGAGTAATATATTACATATTTCTTGCTTTTTCGGTCATGAATGGAGGCAAAAAATCTCATGAGAATGATTTCTCAAATTTGAATTTAAGGTTGCTCTGCCAATTCTGGAAATTAGGATTTAAAAATATATTGAATTGTGTAATATTAAAAAATAACAACCTAATGCTTGGCAAATTCTGTTATATTGGTTCTATTGGAGGTAATGCAGTTGTTTGAATTGCATTTTGATCTAAACCTAATTAGAATTCTGCTAGCGTTTTCTATGCTTTTTGTGGCGTCTACAGTAGACATAAAGAAACGAGAGATCAACGATATGTTGTGGATAGTTTTTGGGGCTATTGCCACCGTATTGGTCTTTTTAGAACCTAACTTGTGGTCTACAATTACGCACATTGGATTTTCAATGATTATTGCACCAGTAGCACTCTTTGTATGGAGAATGGGTGTTTTTGGGGGAGCCGATGCACTTGCCTTGATAACTCTGGCTGCATTAGCACCTTATCCTAATGCTACTTTTACTGGAAAGGAAATAACCCCATTTACTACTCTTACAAATGCTGCGATATTGTCTGTAACTCCAATAATTACTAATATTATTCGTAATCTCCTTGCCATCTCAAAACATGAGGACATATTCGAAGGATTTCACGAGTCAAGATTGAACAAAGTTATTGCAATGTTCATAGGATACAGAGCAAAGAATCCAAAGTATTCTTTCTTAATAGAAAAGACCGAAAATAATACAAAGAGATTAGATTTTTCATTGCACCATGCAGAAAACGCTACTTTCTGTGATACAAATAATACGTGGGTGACACCCGGAATTCCATATCTGATTTACATAACAGGCGGATTTTTAATTCAGGTTTTTTATGGTGATATAATATTCAATTTTTTACGTGCATGATCTCACTAAATTTCTAATTTGATGATTTTATCGAATGAATTACCTTAAACATCGAACGTTTATTAGCTGTAATTAGTCAGAGCCACGTCATGGCTCTAAAAGCGGCTATCATAATGTCAATAATATCAATAGCTATGCTTGTTACTTATGGCGGTGATGTTATTTCGGCAGGAAACGATAAGACCGGTTTTTTGCACATGGATCCAAGTATACGAGGATCAATATTTGGCATAATTCCATCGGCAATGCTAATCATATCATACTTTATTACAAGAAAGGAACACAATAAAAAAATTGGAGGTTTGATTATGGCAGGTGGTATATTGATAATTGCCGGTATTGGAATAATTTTTGCAATTCAGGGGAGTACCATGACAGAAAGAGGAATGCGGGAATTTGGAGCAGTACTCGGCATAGGTATTTTCATAGCAATCTTGG
>MNFB01000015.1 GCA_001917995.1 Thaumarchaeota archaeon 13_1_40CM_4_38_7
CTCGACTGTCTGTAAAACATTCCCTTTGTAAGTTATTCGATCGATTTAAAGACTGTCTACTATTTGCTTCAAATGCAGAGGAAGTTCTGGGAGTTCTCCGGTGTGACTAATATTATTTTGCAAGATATCAGATCCTATTCTTCGAACCTTCTGAGTACCAATTAGAGTGTCTATTCCTCTATCGATGTCTTTTTGATCAAGGATGTTTCTTAACTTATCAATTAGTGCATCTTCAGCCTCATATTTGTTAATGGCATATTGTAAAAGTAGTAATTTATCATTAGATGAAAGGTTTTCCACATGTTGACTTGTTCGTACCTTCATAAAAAATCTTTTTAAAAATTATTTACTATGGATTAGGCTAATTGTTGTAGCTATCTTCTTAAAACCCCGCAACAATTGTAGACTAGATTTTGGATATTGAAAAGTTTACAGAAGATGTATACACTATAACAGAGAAGCTTAATGCTGACCAATCACCCGAGATAAAATTAAAGATAAATTTTGTCCGAGAACGATTAATCGAATTATATCAAAAAAACCTTGTCAAGATTAACCACTCAGTACTTGAGATAATCTGTGCTTCGAATCTTATCGCACAGGGTTATACAGTAGATATCGAAAAACACCTTTCAGATATTCTTGTTTGCGATGTATTTGCAACAAAAGGTGATGGCACATTTATCATGGAAATTGAGACAGGGTTTACTCCACCTGATCATGCGTTGGATACAATAGATTACTACATAGCAAGAATTGCAAGTAAAATAGCAAGATATAGCCAATATTGTTCTAAATTTGCACTTGCTACGCCAGTCGTTGGCATTTTACCTATTCCAAAACTATTCCTCAAACCCCCAAGCAAAAGAAAAAAAGACGAGATTCAAAAGATAAAAGATCTTGCAGATAGGTTTTACAAGAACCCGCCAATACAATTAGACGATATACTGAACGCGAGATTGCATTCAGTATATTTGATCAATATTGACAAGTGTTTTGCTAAACAGCTTGATCCTTATACATATCTTGAACTGACCGAAAAGTTACATGAAGCTAGTGAATTGGATTTGTAACAAATTTTCTTGACAAATATTTCTTTTAATTAATAAATTATTATCTGATACAATTATCAGGCGCCCTTATTTCATATTGTTGTTTGCCTTTCGGCGTTCATCTATGCAAAACTTCATTTGTTCACTGGTGTGATCTTTTATTGATTTTCCACACATTGCACATGTTGGATTTGGTTGAATTGGTTTTCTTTCAAATTTCAATATTTTTTGTTTTTATTTCAAGAATATAACAGCTAAGAAAATGTATAATTACTCATGTTTTTGCAAATTTTCAAGCTGGATTATAGAGCGCAAGATTAGGCCTGATATGCCAAGATGCGATGTAAGAAACACTATTGCATCTTCTAATGCGTTTTCTCCCCTATATCCTTCGTCATATGTTATTTCAATAGTACCCTTATCAGTCTCAACGAAAGCCGTGATTAAGGAATATGGTCCTAATTTCACATCTTTCTTTTGTATATACAAATTAAGATGCACGTTTCTGACTATATGGTCATGTTCTAGAAATTTGCCTGAAGACATTAAGATGATAGTTTTGTCAGGGGTTCTGTTAATGCGTTAAGGATCTACTACGTCTACTACCTTCACTAGATTAAATGCTTTGATCTTTCTAAATAATCTTCCCTATATTTCTATAACATGTATTCTAGAAAATGATGACAAAGTCACTTACGTTATTAGTAAATATGATAGAAATATTGAAGCTATAATCTGAAAATAGAAGAATAAAACTACTTTTCGTCGTCTACCGTTCCGCCCTGGCCATAGATCGCAGGCATTGTAACTGTACTTGTGATATGTGCTACATTTCTTACTTTACTTATAGCTGCATCAACTTTCATTGCGTCGTTTGCCTGAATTTTAACAAACACATCGTATCTACCCATTACGCCGTTTACCTCAACGATATCCGGCAATCCTTTGATTTTAGCAATCACTTCTTTTTCATTGCCTGGTACGCACGTAGCTAAAATATATGCAATCATATTTGAATGGACAGAATGGATGTTAAATAACTTATCTCATACCATATCTGGAGAATATCAGAACTAGTGTTATCATGCCAACTGTAAATATCACAGTTGATTGGGGCCCAAATTCAGGAATTACTACAGTGCCTATTATCTCCAATTCTTTAGACCCAACTTGAATTAGACAATCCAAGATCCGTTGTGTATTGGTTTCAGATTGGGTGCATTGAAATTCTTTTCCATCTATTTTGATAACTAGTAAACCGCCGGGGTGATCTATAACGTTTTTTGGAATCTGGAACTCTTGTTTTACTGAACTGTCTACCTTGCTTGTATCCATGGAAATCATAATGGTGTTATCTACTGGTGATACCTGCACATCTCCATATTTAATCAGATTAGTCCCATTACTTCGAACTTTTATCTCTCCTTCAAGAACAGGAATAATTATGAGTTGCCCAACATTTACTACAAAATGTATCTGGGCTGATTGTGTTCCATGTTTGATGTTTATTGTATATGTTCCTCCCTGTGAGTCATCACTTAGGACGAAATCATGTGAAAAAAGATTGTTCATAAGAGTTACCTGACCGACATCATATACATTTCCCATCGGATTTCGTACTATTATGGTGACGGGTGTTCCACTAACAAGTTGAACTGAACCTGATATGACTACTTTGTCTCCCAGTTCATAGAATTGCTTGTTAGTGGTAGCAGATATTTCAGAACTCTGTGCGTATGCATAAGTTATTGATGTAATAACAATCAATAGTACCACAAGGCTCATTGATACAGATTTCCGCATAAGCATTTTTGCAATTTTTATTCTATTTAACTGTAGACTTATGTTTTTGACAAAGCGATCTACATCTAAAAAAAAGCGTCAAGACCAGTCTTTGAGGTTAATTCTTGTTGTTCTAGCATCTTTGACATCTTTTCTCCCATCTTCTTTGCTGCTGCAACTTTTCTTTTCCCTATCCAGTAGTATGTTTCATCAGTTGTATCTTTTGCAATTAATACTATTAATTTGCCGTAACCTTTTCTACCAGTACGACCTTTTCTTTGAACATATCTTATTGAACTGGGTACATTATCGAAAAATATCACGCAATTTACTTCTGAAATATCTAGTCCTTCTTCACCAACCCTTGTCGCAATCAAAACTTTGTACTTAGCATCTCTGAATTTCTGTACTGCTTCTACTTGCTCCTTCTGCTTAAGACCGGTTTCTCCTGCTTTCCCTATTAGGAATCCAGCTGAGATTCCCATCTCTGTTAATTTTTGGTGTATGACATCAACCGAGTCCCTATAGCTTGTAAATATTAAAGCCTTGCCAGAAATCTTCTCCAATATTTCTTTTAATTTTATTAATTTAGGATGCTCAATACCTTTTGCCTGCGCTTCTTTTGCTAGTTTTATTGCTCTACTAAAATTAGGATCATTCTCAAAAAGATCTTTAATTCCAATTCCTTTTTTCTGCCTTGTTCTCTCACAGAATCGAAGAAATGTTGTGATACCGTGTGATTCTAGAACATTTAGTGCGTGGATCAATCTTATTGCGGTAAAGAGCGGTTTTGCGGCTCTTCTGTTTTGTCGCAAAACAAACTCTCTAACACGAAGAAGTTCGGATAATGATCTACTATTTGAAAGGTTCAAACCGGTTCTGCGTAGCTCAGTATATCGTGATTCGATTGCATTTTTTATGTAAAATTGTATTTGTTTCATCTCTGAAGAAAGTTCAACCGTAATCCATTCTGTATCAGTCTGTTTAACATATGGTTGTACGTCAGGACTATCTTCGGTCCTTTGTGCTATGTTTGATATTTTCAGAACTCTTAATATTTCAGAAGCCTTTTCTTTTTCACTTGGCAATGTTGCAGTCATTCCAATAATTCGTACATCCAAATTTTGAAATCGTTCTGCAATACCTGCATATGCATAATCTCCAATAGTTCTATGCGCTTCATCAAATATTATTAGGCTGAACTGATGAGGTGGGACGAGTTGTCGGTCAAGATCATTTTTCACAATTTCAGGCGTGGCGCAAACTACGCTATTTATCCACAACTTTTTGCGTTTATTTACCAAATCTTCTCCTGTAATTAATGCTATATCATCTACAAGTAGGTTATTCCTTAGAAATTCATAATGCTGTTGTGCCAATACGCGTGTTGGTGCAAGAAACAAGACCCCGCCTTTTCTTTTTGAGAGTAATTCTGCGATCACCTGAAGAGCGACTGTTGTCTTTCCAAGGCCTGTAGGTAGAACAATTAGACAATTCTCGCCTATGGCTTGTTTTGCAAGATTTATCTGATAGTCCCTATATTCTATAGTAGATTTTTTAATTAGATGGTGTTCTAGGTACTTTTCATTCACCGCATCTTCACCTTCTTGTTTACAGGTAAAAAGGTTCTTTCAAGCTGATCACTACCCAATACTTACAGCTAGTTACTCTGTGCGTTTGTAATCTTATATTATAGCGTAATACAATTCCATTATGAAAAAAGAATTCGAGCGACCGACTTGGGATGAATATTTTATGCTACAAGCAGAACTTGCTAAACTACGATCTAATTGCATTACAAGGCAAGTTGGTGCTGTAATAGTACGAGATCATAGACAAATTGCAACTGGATATAATGGCACTCCACCAGGCGTAAAGAACTGTTACGAAGGCGGCTGCCGAAGATGTCAGTTACGCTTAGAAGGCAAGATTGCTTCCGGCGAGGGACTAGACAGATGCATTTGCAATCATGCCGAGGCCAATGCCATAATGCATTGTGCGATTCTTGGCGTAGGATCTGGAACCAAAGACACTACCCTTTACACCACATTCGTGACTTGCTTAGAATGTAGCAAAATGGCAATTACAATAGGAATAAAGAGGATAGTATGCCTAGGTTCCTATCCTGAAACAGATTATCAGTTGTTAAAGGATGCGGGGGTAGAAATTGTGCTTTTGAACAAAAGTAGAATAAATTATTGGATGAGAATTCTGCTTGAAGATTCAACTACCACTCTGATACCAAAGTGAGATAGCATGCAGTCTTTAGGTGCAGTAGATGAAGTAACTGCCACAATGTCACCAGCACTATTGGTTTCTGCAACGTATGACAGTCAGAAAAAAGCTGCGGTCTTAAAATTCTATGAGCCAACTTCTCAGAAAGTTTTCTTGTGGACTGACAACACGGGTCACAAGCCATATTGTTACTCAAAACTAGACCCAGAAGATCTTAAGTTTTTGTCAGAAAGAAAGGATGTAATTAGACTTGAAAAAACTAAGAAACAAGATTTACTCAAAGATAGAACCATATATGTTACAAAAATAGTTGTAGCCGACCCTTTGGCCATAGGTGGCACACAGACAGATAAGAGTATTAGAAACATAATAGAAACTTGGGAATCCGATATCAAATACTATGAAAATTATCTATATGACAATTCTCTGATAGTTGGAAGATATTATACAATAGAAGAAGGAAAACTCAAAGAATTCGCATATTCTATTCCAGATGAAGTCCAACTCGCATTAAAGGGATTACTTTACGATAAGCTGACAAGTGTTGGCATAATTGATACAAAAGAATTTCAGAGCCACATAAGCGAATGGGCTAATCTTCTCAATCAACCCGTGCCAAAGATTAGAAGAGTAAGTTTTGATATCGAAGTTCAATCAGAGACTGGAAGAATACCAGATGCCAAAATTGCAGACAGAAAAATAACAGCGATGGCCTTTTGCAGTAGTGATAACTTCAAACAAGTATTTGTTTTAAAAAGAGAGGGAAAGCAATTAGGAAATACAGAACTGCCTTCAGATGTGAAAATAACCTTCTACGACGAAAACAAAGAGGTCGATATGATTAGAGACGCATTCAAAATTTTAACAAGCTATCCTTTTGTTATTACGTTCAATGGTGACGATTTTGATATGCCATACATGTATAATCGTGCAGAAAGACTTGGTATGGATCTCAAAGACATCCCATTAATAATGATGAGGGATTCTGCAACACTTAAACGAGGTGTGCACATTGATCTATACAGAACATTTTCAAATCGTTCATTTCAAATCTATGCTTTTAGTCACAAATACAATGATTTCTCCCTAAATAGTGTGGCAGAGGGTTTGATAGATGAATCAAAAATAGAATATGATGGAGAGCTTGAGGACCTTTCTTTGTTTGAGCTTGCTAATTATTGTTTTAATGATGCAAAAATAACGCAACAACTTACAAGCTTCAATAATGATTTACTAATGACTCTGCTTGTTGTTATAACAAGAATAGGACGTATGCCAATAGATGATATTTCTAGGATGGGAGTGTCACAATGGATTAGAAGTCTCTTTTATTTTGAACACCGAAAACACAACTATTTGATTCCTCGGAGAGAAGAACTAGAACAAAAATCTGCTACTGCGTCTACTGAAGCCATAATCAAAGATAAAAAATATCGCGGAGGTCTTGTTGTAGAACCTACAGAAGGCATTCATTTTAATGTCTTTGTCATGGACTTTGCAAGCCTATACCCAAGTATTATCAAGGTAAGAAACCTCTCATACGAAACAGTACGATGCATCCATGATGAATGTAAAAAAAATACAATTCCTGGAACAACTCATTGGGTTTGCATTAAAAGAAACGGTTTAACTGCGGTTTTGATTGGTTCCCTGAGAGATTTGCGCGTTAATTACTACAAGAGCTTGTCAAAAAATCAGGCACTAAGCGAAGATCAAAAACAGCTATACACCGTTGTAAGCCAAGCACTCAAGGTTATACTAAATGCAAGCTATGGCGTTATGGGAGCAGAGATATTTCCATTGTATTGCTTGCCTGTAGCTGAAGCCACCACAGCAGTTGGCAGATATACAATTCTAGAGACAATTGAGAAATGCAAGTCTATAGGAATTCAGGTTTTGTATGGAGATACTGATTCGTTATTTCTCAAAGGCCCTACAAAAGAACAAGTACAAAACGTAGTGGGTTGGGCAAAAGAAGAGTTTGGAGTAGATTTAGATCTTGATAAAGAGTATAGATATGTTGTTTTCAGTACGCGAAAGAAAAACTATTTGGGAGTTCAAAATGATGGCAAAGTTGATGTAAAAGGGCTAACAGGTAAAAAATCTCATACTCCGCCATTTATCAGAAATCTTTTCTATGAAATTCTAGAACTTTTATCCAAAGTAAAGACCGAAGAAGAATTTGCTCAATCAAAGCAAAGAATAGGAGAAATGATATCACAGTATGCAAAGAAGCTAAAAGCCAAACAGATTCCTTTATCTGATCTTGCATTTAATGTTATGATAAGTAAAGCCCCATCGGAATACGTGAAAACCGTTCCACAACACATACGAGCTGCAAAACTTTTGGAGCAGACACGAGAAATAAAAAAAGGCGATATCATATCCTATGTCAAAATAATCAACAAACCCGGTGTCAAACCTGTTGAGATGGCCAGGGCAGACGAGATTGATGCTGCAAAATATATGGAGTTTATGGAAAGTACGTTTGATCAGATATTGTCTTCAATGGACCTTGATTTTAATACTCTAATTGGAGCTCCAAAGCAGACTGGACTAGACCAATTCTTTTGGAATTAACCTATCCAGCATGCCTGGCAATATTTATATATCAATTAGTTAGGACTAATATTCATATAATTTATAAAAGGAAATTACGATTTTTATAAATATGAGAGAAGAATCATGTAGAATCTGCGGAGAGGAAATGAATGAATTTCAACGTTGTCCAGTCTGCAGTCAGATAATCAGGTTCACCTGTAGGCAATGTGGAAAGTTTAGCGAAGAACAGATTCACATGGATTGCGTTCTCATAGCAAAGAAAATCATCCTAAACTAGTTGGGTGAAATTATTATGTTGCAAAATTCATGTAGATATAATCGCCATGAATCTTGCACACAAGTAACTTAAACAAGAAGGAGTAATAGAAAGTGTGAATCACAAAGTACAGGAACACGTTCAGAAAGGAGACAAATTTGTAGATGATGGTAAATATGAAGAAGCCTTACTTTACTATGAAGAAGCTCTAACCTTAGAACCAAATGAACCTGATCTATTAAATAAGAAAGGTGTGGCATTGCGAAGTTTAGGAAGATATGACGAAGCCATAGAATGTTTTAACAAATCATTGAAAATTTCCCCAAGAGATTTAGATGCATCGTAGAAAGTTCAGACCATTATTTGTGGTCGCGTAGATAGGCTTCTGTTTGTATTCAATCTCATGAATGGCTTGTCTTTTGTTTCTTCCTTAATTTCTTTAACAAGCTCATCGATTGTCAGATTTCTAACGCTTCCAGTTTTTCTATCTCTTATACTTAATGTGTTTGCGCTTACTTCTTTTTCTCCAATTACTATTATATACCTTATCCATTCAGTCTCAGCATCCCTTATACTCTTACCTACACTTTCATTTCTGTCATCCACATCTGCGCGAACATCACTTCTGGATATTTCATCTGTAAGTGTATTGCAATATTCAAGAAATTCAGGCTTGACTGGAATTACTCGCACTTGAGTGGGAGAAAGCCATAACGGAAGCATTGGTTTTCTTCCTTCAGTTTGATCTTTTGCTGCCTTTTCCAGTAAGGCGTAGATCACTCTTTCTATAGCACCGCTGGGAGAATTATGAAGAATTATTGGATTTTGAGGCTTATTATTTTCGTCTATAAATTCAATATTGTATCTTTCTCCATTTTCCACATCGATTTGGTCCGTTGACAACGCCGAAGCCTTGCCTAGGCCGTCAACATAATTAAATTCCCATTTAAGCACAAAATAGAAGAACCTCTCCTTCCACATCTCAACAAGAACTGGCTTTCCAATATTTTTGACAAGTTCTTCGATCAGCGATTTGTTTTCATTGTAGAAATCTTCTGTGAATCGTATTGCCATCTCATAATCAGATTCATCTAATCCTAGACCATTGATTACTTCTGTGGAAAGATCAAACCTCTTTCGAAATTCTTCTTTAGCTTGTGTCATATCTTTACAAAAAGCATGACAATCAGGCATCGTAAAGGCTCTAAGCCTTCTCAGTCCAACTAGTTCCCCAGATTGTTCTCTTCTGAAGCTATACCGCGTGAGCTCATACAATTTGACGGGTAGATTTTTGTATGACATTTGAAAGTCTTTGGCCATTAAGAATTGGCCAAAACACGCTGCAAATCTCAAAAAGAGTTGTTTCCCTTCAGAATTAATACTGTATTGTCTTGCAGGAAATCTATTAAAGTAACTTTCCATACTTGGGTGGTGAGAATCATACATTATTGGTGTCTCAACTTCAAGACCACCATATTCCATCACTTTATCGGTTACGTATCGTTCTATGAGTGACTTCATTAACCGCCCATTTGGAAAAAATCTCATGTTTCCTGCGTCTGACGCTGGCTCATAATCTGCAATTGCCAACTTTTTCATTAGTTTTACATGAGGCGGTGATTCATTTACAGATCGCTGCTTTACAGATTCGTACTTTGCCAGGACTTCGAGATTATCATGCCTTGAAAAATCAAATTTACCAACGTCATGCATTTTACCATCAGGAGTCATGATATGCCAAAAGGATTGAATTTTTGATTCTGCTTTTAACGCATCGGATGTAGATTCTTTATCTTCACTAGCAGTAATAGTCTTAGAGTTCTCTGCCAGAGGATGGCCTTTTACTTGAATTTTATATGACTTGGTCCATCCAAAGGGGGCTCTATAAATCTCAAGATTCTTCACTTGTGTTTCCATTTCCTTTAGGAGTAATAATGCCGTACTTGGTGAAGCAAGCTTTGAGCTAAGATGAGCATAAGGATATAACAATAGCTTATTGCAGCCTATTTTTTTCATGGAATCTGAAATTTCGACCATTGCTTTTTTTGCAACATCTGAATTATCTCCTTCTTCTACTGCAATAAATGCGACTAGAACTTCTTCAAATCGTTTTGATTGTGGGTCTATTTCTTCTGCAGACTTGATTTCACGCTTGACAGGAGTGAATTCAATATAATCACAGTGAAGCTGTAGTATACGCATGTTTTGCCTTTGTAGCTGTTGAATTAAACCTTATGCCATTGGATGATAACTAGATGGTTATAATGGATGGATCTACTGTTGAGTTCAAACTATTGCAAAGACAAAATAATTGCCTAATTTCCAGAAAGCTTGGACCGGTAGTCTAGCTGGTTAGGATGACGCTCTCACACAGCGTAAAGACAAATGTCTCGCTAAGGTCATGGGTTCGACTCCCATCCGGTCCATTTCTACAAATTTCTTTCATGGTTTTTAACCGAAAAAGGAATGATGTATAAGTTAGAGAAAGCTAAATTATGTAGAGTAAGCTAAATTTTATAAATGCCATTCATGGCTGATAATTCATGAATAAAAACAAGCTAGCGGATGCTAGGAATGCAATATCAAGATTCATTGCGTATGCAGGACCTGCGCTAATTGTTAGCATTGGCTACATGGATCCAGGCAATTACGGCACAGATATTCAAGGCGGAGCTGCTCATGGTTATACTCTGCTGTGGGTTGTTTGGCTTGCAAGCTCTATGGCCATGCTTCTTCAATACTTGTCCGGCAAACTAGGAATAGCCACAGGATTATCATTACCAGAGATTATTCGGCACAAACTTCGAAAAAATATCTACATCGTACCGTACTGGCTTAGTGCCGAAATCATAGCTGCATCAACTGATCTTGCTGAGTATCTTGGAACAGTCATAGCTCTTAATCTATTATTTGGAGTACCACTAATTTATGCCGCAATATTTGGAGCGCTTGATGTAATCATCATTTTAGGATTAACAACAAAACGATTCAGAGTGCTTGAACAGTTATTTCTCTTATTTGTATCGATGATAAGCTTTGGTTATTTCTATGAAATTTTTATTGCGAAACCTGACTCGGTACAAATAATTTATCATTCATTTGTACCAGCAATAGCTAATTCCAGCGCACTATTTGTCATAGTTGGTGTAATAGGCGCCACTGTCATGCCGCATGTTATTTTTCTACATTCCGCTCTTACGAGAGATAAAGTTCAAGGCAGTAATATCGAACAGAGAACTAAATTCAGAAAATATCACCTCATGGAAACCATTATTCTCCTAAGCGTAGCTGGTGTCGTAAATGCAACGATTATGATAATGTCAGCAGTTGCATTCAATCCAACAAACGCGTCTATTCAATCCATCTCTGAGGCCTACAAAACATTGATTCCACTCTTTGGTCTTGTTGCTGCTAATATTTTCTTGATAACACTTCTTTCCTCTGGAATTGCATCATCTGTTGCCGGTACTCTTGCAGGTCAGGTCATCATGGAAGGGTTACTTGGTAAAAAAGTAAATGTCTGGATTAGAAGATTCATTACAAGATTCATTAATGTTATTCCTACTACGATTGCAATACTAATAGGAATAGATCCGCTTCACATATTGATTTATAGTCAGGTTGTACTCAGTATTTTGATTCCCCTACCAATAATACCTCTCATTATTTTAACAAAGAACAAAACTTTGATGGGTAAATTTGTTAACAGAAAAATCACAACCGTTGTTGCAGCAGCATTTACTGGAATAATAGCCATCTTTAACGCATATCTTCTTCTGACCATTTAGAATCAAGTAGATCATGTTACTATTTTGAATTGAATATTTCGCTTCTTAAGAAAGCTAATAAGACGTTCTGCATGTTTTTGGTCTTCTGTTTCAAGGCTTAGAGTCACACCTGCGGTTCCAGCAGGAATACTAGAACTTAGCCTATCATGAATCACTTCAACTATGTTAACACTAAGAGCTGATATCTGATCTACTACTTCTTTTAATGCACCTGGCTTGTCTGTTAGTAGAACAGAAATCTTCACCATTCGGCCCATCTCCGTCAAGCCTTTTGCAACTATTTGGCCTAGAAGATACATGTCAACATTTCCACCTGAAAGAATTGGTACAACCTTCTTTGCTTTTGTTGGCTTCTTTTCAAGTAAATATGCAAGACTTACAGCGCCGGCAGGTTCAACTACCATTTTTGTTCTTTCCATCAAAAGAAACATGGCCTTGACAATTTGTGAATCATCAACCAATACAATATCATCGATTAATTCATTGATAATCTTGAACGTAAACTCGCCAGGTTTTTTTACGGATATTCCATCCGCTATAGTTCGCTCTCCTGGTACAGATTGTAATCTTCCTGTATCAAATGACTTTTTCATTGCCGGAAATCCAGAAGATTGTACACCGATTACTTTGACATTTGGTTTTTTTGTTTTTATTGCACGTAAAACTCCTGCCGCAAGTCCTCCACCGCCTATTGGAAGGTAAATTTCATCAAGATTCGGAAGATCTTGCATGATCTCAAGCCCAATAACTCCTTGGGCCGCAATTACCTTTTCATCATCAAACGCATGTATAATTTGTTGGCCAGTTTTTTGTGATATATCAACAGCTTTGGACCATGACTCATCATAGATTGAGCCCTCGAGAATAACATTAGCGCCATAAGATCTTGTTGCGGCAACCTTTGCTGGAGAAGCAGTGATGGGCATAACAATCGTACAAGGGATTTTTTCTAAAGCAGACGCAAATGCAACTCCTTGCGCGTGATTTCCTGCAGATGCTGCGATAACGCCTTTCTTTTTTTTATCTCTTGACAAAGTTGTTATTTTGGCATAAGCCCCACGTACCTTAAACGAACCAGTCTTTTGAAGACACTCTGATTTCAAATAAATCTTTGAACCTGTCATTTGACTGAAAGTTCTGGAAATTTCCATAGGTGTTCTTCGTATTACATTTTCTTGGATCTTTTGTGACTCAAGTATATCATCAAAAGTGACGTTCAATAGAGTTTTCAATCATATACAGTATATTTGGTTTATTGAATAGACTTGGCCTACGGAAAATGATGCGTATTTTTGATTTTGCAATTGGAATTTCACGAAAAAATGCATAGTAGATTTGTTATTTTACAGGATTTTCAAGGATCCGGAAAAGGCTAAATAGCATCTGAACAAGAAAACAGATCTAAGTCAAGGGGCCGCTTGGTGTCAACTCCCCAATGTCAGACGCCTTGCATCCAGTTCCATGGCCCCTTGACTAAAAGTATCAATATGTAAAGAAGATTAGAATATAAACGATTTTTTAAATTTTTAGAACTTCGATGACATCATTTATTTTTTTCTGCAAACTTTCTTTTGTCTTGTTTGATATTCTTGATGGGGTGATGTTTCCATCTCGTGAGTTATTTTTTGAATACTCTAAATTGAAATTACAAAGGCATCCTTCTTCAGCTCCAATCATTCTTATTTCATCGATTAAGACAGGTGTGGTATGATAGATCTCGATTAGCATATTGTCAAGTTCCTTGAAAAGATCGTCTCGTTTAGTTATAAGATGAGTAATCTCTGATTGAGAACTCAATGACTTGAGGAGTTCTTGAGTCAAGTCATTATGTTCAAAGAGTACTTCAAAGAGTTTCTGATGATCCATGTTTTCAAATCCTTTTTTCTTTAGCATTTCTTGAATTATCTTATCGCTTTCTGGTGCAGTTTGACCTTCAAGTCCTTTTATCTTATCTATAATTTCTGAAAGCTCCTTTTGAATTTCAATAATTCGATGGTCCAATTTGTAAAACAATAATGCGTGGTATTGAAGTGACATGTGGCAAGACAGCGCATAATTATCTTCTTTTGTTTCGAATTTTATAAAAACCCGTCTAAGATCCTGGTCAGTTGAGTTTGAGATCCCCTCGCTTTTCCAACTTGAGAGATTTCGTATAATCCTGTCATAAAATTGTCTTACCAAGGTAGGATCAAATGACTCTTGATCTAAAACAGTGCCATCTCCAAGCATTACTTTGAGTGGTTTTGTTTTTGTTACAGTCTTTACATGTTCTAAGAATAACGTGCGTATTTCCTCACACTTTTCAGTCATGGATTTTATAAAAAAATCAGGATTATTAGATGGGATTTGCATGCCTTTTACTCACACCCATTAAATAAATTTGATAGGTACTTTAAATACTAATAAAGAGCAAATTTTGTTGAGGATAGGTAGATGGCCAAGCCCTCGTTTAAAAAGATAATTTGTTGGAACTGTAACGTAGAAATCATACAATACTTTGATATAAAATATAAGGGAAAAAGAGGCCAATGTCCTGTTTGTGGCATCAATTTTCCATTGGAGTGAAGTAAAATGAGTGAAGAACCAGAAAAAGTAGATGAGCCAATTCCTACTAGCAATATAGTGGACATGATGTTTAGCGGAGCTAATGCTGGTGGTACTTTAGATACTGAAAGCCTCATCAAGGAAACTCAGAAGAGAGTATGGAGTTCACTCAAGAAGGGTTATGAGTATGACTATTCTGTAGATGAATCTGACAAGTTTCTACGTGCGCATGTTGCCCAGAAAATGCCTATGATAGTAATGTTTGTTGACCTTGCTGGGTCTACGGACATGGCATTGTTGCTTCCACCTGAAAAGCTAGGAATCATAATCAGTTCGTTTTCGCAGGAAATGAGATTTGTAATACGGTATCATGGTGGGTATGTATTAAAATACGTAGGAGATGCGGTCATAGGATATTTCGTAGCTGAAGAAAACCCACTTGTGGTGTCAGACAATGCTATAAATTGTACAAAAAACATGATCGATGTAATCGAGCGTGGGATCAATCCTATTCTTAGTCAATACGAATATCCGGAATTAAGTGTCAAGATAGGAATGGATTTTGGAGAGAATGTGGTAGTAAGATATGGATCAGATCAAATTCGATCGCATATTGATATTCTTGGCCCATCAGTAAGCATAGCTGCAAAAATCACTGCCCTTGCAGCCCCCAATCAAATTCTTATTGGTGAAGATGTTTACAAAAAAATCCATCCATCTTTAAAAGAATTATTTGAAAAAGTTGAGTGGCACGACAATCAATGGAGCTATCATAACAGAGAAACTGGTAAGATTTATGGTGTCTACGCGATGCATCTTTAAACAGTAAATTTGTCTGGGCATTCTACATGTTCATAATGATGATCTGCAAACTTTTCACCAATAACATACATTATAATTTTGTATAAATCATTTGGAAGAATATTTTTTTTACATTTTATGCAGTGCATAATTGTTGTTTTTGGCATTTATTTGATGTCGATCAAGCCTTCTATAAGGATCTGCGATCAATCGAATTTGATAAAAAATGACTTCTGCTTGACATGTTACCATATCTAATGAATAAGATTGTGCGTAAAAATGAAATAGAGGCCAGCAACAAACCTTACCATGTGGTATTTCGATGTAAAGAAAGCACTTGATTTTTATGGACAGATTGGAGACATGATAAATTCACCATTTGCTTTTCCTAGACTTCCGCCGCGAGCCAATCCTCCACTTGGAATATCAGGTGCTGGAAGAATTAAAGACGATATTGTAAATGATACAAATACAATGATGGAAAGGCTGTATGCTAATCACATAATGTTCCAAAAATATGCTACTGGGCTATTCAATCTGACTCCAGATCGATTTGTTCCAGGTCACCCAATGCATTCAAGAATGCATGTTTATGACAAATTAGAAGAAAATAGGCAACTTAGAAAAGAAAACACAATAATGAAAACTAATTTGAATAAAGAAAAGAAATAAGTCCAACTTTATAAAGTAACAATTCTTTACTTGTTTTGTGGAAAAAGCGCCTAGTCAAAAATGGTCTGAGCAAATTTTACAGTATAGAAAGAGGTGCCAGAAAATCCTTTCCATATCAAAGTCAATTAGATATGTTGGGTTAATTAACGAATATGGAAGAACGTTAACTGGAATTATAAGACCTGGTACACGTACTTTTCTATCAGACCAATTGGCAAGAAATGAATTCTTTTTTACATCAACATTTTTTTCTATGAGAAAAAAAGCCAGTCATTGGCTTGGGAGAATGGATTATGCCATTTTTAAACACGAAAAAGTTACCGTTATCATATCACAAAGAGATGAAGGAACCTATTATGTATCGATTAGTAAGCATGCAAGCCCACAAGCAATTACAAAAATTATTGCCAGAATAAGAAAAATGATTTAGACGGGTGCAAAACCATGGAAGCCACGTGCTTGTTGCGGGCCACCTTCTGCTGATGGCTCAAATAGTGAAACCATGTACTTGTCTGGATCTAACACTATACAGTTTTTTCCTGCCTTGTGTAAGACAACATCCCTGTATATTACAACATTTTTTGATTTGAGTTCTTGTACTGCGGATTCTACGTCTCCAACAACCAACCCAATTACTATGCCGTTCTCAATTGAGGTCCCCGTGTTAATTTGTTTGCTAGCTGGATGAAGTATTACAGTGGCTCCCTCTTTCGCTAGTTCAACCCAGTTGCCCCTTTTCTGTTTTATAGGCAATCCTATTATCTCATGATAGAATTGTAAGGATTTTTCCAAATTCGAGACTGCAATTATTATGCTCCCAAGATGCCTTATATTCATATTAAAACTAAAAACTCCAGTGTTAAAACCATTATGTTACACGACTTGAACAAGCGTTTCTGTTCGTTCTACCCCTCTTATGTTCTGAATCTCAGTAGTTACATCCTTTATTTCAGATAGTTCTTTTACTTCAATTAATGCTATGGCATCAAATTGACCGCTTACAGCAAACGAATCATAGACCGACTTTACCATACGTAGCCTTGCGGCTATGAGTTTTTTAGGTGATTTTACTAGAACTACGGCTTTGACCAACCCATGTCAACCTCCACTTCAATAAGCGTTTCTGTAGAAACGATTTCTTTTATTTTCTTAAAATCTATCACTATATTGTTTATTTCGTCAATTGTGCCTTGTAAAACAACAATGACGTCAGCTCGTCCCGTGACAACCATCACTTCTCTTACTGTCTTACGTATCTTTTCAAGTATCTTAATCACATTATCGACCTTACCTGCTTTTACTGTGATAAGACAAAGAGCTCTCATTGATACTTTAATAGCTTGGACATGAATAAGTCTTTGTGAAAAATTAGATAATCAGATTAAGTCTAGTCTTCTCCGGCTTCTTGTGATCGTGCTTCTTCCAAGTATGCTTTTCTAGCCTCAAGTTCTGCCTCTTTGTCAGTTTCCGTTCCATCTTCAACAACAATTATTCCACTATCTTCTTGTACAATATCTTCCTTGAGCTTAGTTTTTTCTTTCGGCTTTCCTTTTGATACTTTCTTTTTCTTTGCCTCTTTTTTGACAGGTTTCTTTGAGCTCTTTTTCTTTTCCTTTGCCATAACGACGATTAACCATCAATGTATATCGTGCTTTTAAACTTGTCTTAATTGGTATTAATAAACAAGAATTAGGCTTAATAGATCTCCGTAAAGGACAAAAATATCGTTCTAAAAATTAGCATCTTGCCACCTCGATGTAAAAATTGTAGTGCCACCGGCGGGACTTGAACGCGCGACAGCTCGGTCTTCAGCCGAGTGCTCTCCCGGGCTGAGCTACGGTGGCACATTCGAATATCCAATTTCGGGGGAATTAAAGTGTGTCTCTTATTTTTTCCAAGCAATATCTTTGATCTTTTTTCTTTTATTTATCGTACGGGCAACGACAAAAAGTAAATCTGATAACCTATTGATGTAAATCTGGCAATT
This sequence comes from Thaumarchaeota archaeon 13_1_40CM_4_38_7, assembly GCA_001917995.1. Taxonomy (GTDB): domain Archaea; phylum Thermoproteota; class Nitrososphaeria; order Nitrososphaerales; family Nitrosopumilaceae; genus Nitrosotalea. Next base: position 17,680 of record MNFB01000015.1, read on the forward strand.
CTTATTTATCTTATCAATGCCTGAAAGTTCAACAATCTTGTTCAACAATCTTTACTTCTGCACGTCTGCATATAGCTCTAGCTAGATGCACTTGTGATGCAACCAAATTGCCCCCTGGTAATATAAAATAGGTTATCGATGGCAATTCATTTTCCAATTTGTCTATTTGAATCTCAAGAAATGTAGTCATATCAATAGTTACGCGGTTTGAATTGTTGGTAAGATCTGGATTTGCAAGATCTGCACCTACAATAAACAAGTTGTTTTGTATCTGTATTAGCAACTTACGTATATCAGAATCTAGCTTTGATCCCAAAATTATGCCTATCGCGGCGTTTAGTTCATCAATTGCACCATAAGCTGTAATACGAGGGTTCGATTTCTTTATCCGTTTTCCACCAATTAAGCCTGTAGTTCCATCATCTCCAGTTTTTGTATAAATTTTTACCAACACGTATTCGTTAGTCTTGTCATTTTTATCTTGTTCGAATTATATTGTTATGTTATGAAGATGCGTACTCAAGGATTAAAAGGCTCTTTGTAAACAAGATACAGTATTGCTTGATTTCTTCTATATTGTATCTGAACTAAAGAAAGTGCCTAGAGAGGGATGGAAGAAAAAAGTTGGCATTGAACATCCGGAATCAGTTGCAGATCATTCCTATGTAACTGCCATTATGTCCATGGTATTTTCTGATACAGTTGGATTAAATACTGAAAAAATTCTCAAAATGGCTCTTCTACATGATATAGCTGAATCTATAACAGGAGACTTTACTCCTGAAGACATCTCAAAGGAAAATAAAAAGATAGTAGAAAACGAGGCCATGGGGGAAATTCTCGCTAAATTGCCTTCGAAACTTGGGGATGAATATAAAAAAATATGGATAGAATATGTGCAAGAGAATTCTAAAGAAGCGTCTTTAATGCATGAGATTGATAGACTCGAAATGGCAATACAAGCTGTAAAATATTCATCAGAAGGGTTTTCAAAAGAAATACTGAAAACTTTTGTAGAATCTGCACGAAAAGAAATGAAAACAAAAGAACTATTGAATATACTTGATGCAATATCCTATAAATAAGAAGGGTTTCTGTTTTTATCATGCAGTATTTTATTGCGCTTAAGATTGGCGAAAAACGCGTCAAAGAAGCACGTGAGTACCTAAATAAAAAATCAAACGGACAAGCGATGCCAGCGTTAGCTTTGAAAGACAATAAGAGTAATGTGTGGGAACCTGTAGGAGAAGAAAATCTTTATGCAGTACTAAATGATGCTGGTGGTTATGTCCTAACAGATGTAAATGGATACATGATTGTTCTATGCGATAAGAATGGAATTTCCAAGGCAATTGTAAGAGGTCTTAATGCCGAACAGAAAGATACCATAGTCAAGATGTTACAAATGGATAGTATTATAGAATACAAGGGTCAGGTATCCCTACCGGTTTGATCTGTTGAAGTTAAAACAACGGTAGACGAGAACGTTCTCAGACGGGGTGTGTCCACTAAAGCGTGTCCCTACAGAGGACTAGACGTTCTCGCCTTGTAAAATATTTAAGAATAAGATATTTAGGTGATGATGAACATTGTTCATCTAAATCATAAACTCGCAGATCCATCATTATTTTGGGATTGCAATCTTGCGCCTTTGGGAGCAATTTTTATTCCCAAAATAATTTATCTGAATGAAATTACTAGTTAGATTAAATTAGTACGATTACTCATGTCAAGAAATGGCCAAGAAATTCGAACATGAGATTGAGGTAAGAGGACATCTTATTGATTCATTGATACTAACGAAAATTTTTGATATCATAATGGATCTTAATGGCGAATTTCAAGTACAAGAGTTTACCGTGGGAAAACGAAAGAAAGATGAGAGCCACGCCAAGATTATCATTCAAGGTAAATCACAAGATCATCTAAACCAAATTCTAGAAGCAGTCTACCGAGAAGGTGCAACTTCAAAAATTCAGCAAGAAATCAGACTCAAACCTGCATTAAGGTACATGGTAATGCCAGATGATTTTTACAGTACAACTAATAGTCATACTGAGATTTTCCACATAGGCAAATGGATTGAGGTGGAGAACATGATGATGGACAAGTGTATAGTGGTAAAAGCAAATAGAGCATTCTGTACTCCCATTAGAGAAATTAAGAAAAAAGACATGATCGTAGTTGGTGAGCAAGGAATACGAATTACTCCTCCTGAACGGCCAAGAGAAGGTGTAAATCTATTTCAGTTCATGGGGAGCAGTAGCTCAAGTGAGCGACCTACTCAACACATTGCAAGAAAGGTAGCAGAAGACATTTACAAAACAAAAAAACAGAATGGGAAAATTGTTCTAGTTGGAGGACCCGCTATAGTGCATACTGGCGCAGACGAATCTGTGGCCAGTCTGATAAAATTAGGATATATAGATGCAGTCCTAGCTGGAAATGCGCTTGCTGTTCATGATATAGAATATTCGACGCTTGGAACATCTCTAGGAATGAACGTTCGTGACGGAACCCTTGCCATACGCGGTCATAGAAATCACATGCAGGCCATAAATTCGGTCTTCAAAGCTGGCTCTATTCCAAAAATGGTTCAAAAAAAGATGCTTGCAAAAGGAATTATGTTCGAGTGTGTGAAAAACAACATACCGTTTGTTCTTGCTGGTTCACTACGAGACGATGGTCCACTACCAGATGTAATAACAGATATGACATTAGCACAAAGAAAGTACAAAGAAATTCTCAAAGACGCCAAAATGGTCATAATGATTTCTACCATGTTACACTCAATTGCAACCGGAAACATGCTTCCAGCTGATGTTAAGGTAATAGTAGTAGACATCAATCAGCCAACAGTAACAAAACTTATGGACCGTGGAACATGGCAAGCATTGGGCATAGTCACAGATGTTGGTGCCTTTTTACCATTGGTAACGCAAGAAATTCAAAAAATTACAAAATAAAGTCTAGCCGCAGTCATTTAAGATAATAGTTACAAAGATAAAGATTTACCAAAGTTTTCATGCGGGTCATGTCATCCATGAAGTTATTGGTTCGTAATATGTTCATATAGGATAGTTTTGAAAGTATCACCGTGCGATTAAAGGACAAAGTAGCAATCGTAACTGGCGCATCAAGCGAGATTGGAATAGAGATATCGAAAAGATTTGTAGAAGAAGGTGCACGTGTTGTCTTGATAGGAAGAAATCGTGAGAAGCTTGAAAAGGCCAGATCTTCTATTAAGAACTATTCTTCACAAACAGTAGCAATTCCTTGCGACATTACAAACGAATCACAGGTCATTCAGACCGTTAACCAAATTAGAGAACATTATGGAAAAATAGACATTCTAGTAAATAATGCCGCAGTAATCAATGAGCCAATACATTTTCATGAAATGTCGGAGTCAGACTGGATGCCCTTAGTTAACACTAACTTGTTTGGAACTTTCAAAATAACGAAGTCTGTTCTGACTAATATGCTGGAAAACAGGAATGGTTGTATCATCAATATAGGTTCGATTTCAAGTGAGAGAGCTATACCTAAAGTTCACTTAACGGTATATTGCACAACTAAAGCTGCGATAAACATGTTTACCAAAGGAATTGCTGTTGAATATGCTAGAAGAAACATTCGCTGCAACTGCATAAATCCTGGTATCGTCAACGCTGGAATGATAAAGCAGTATCTAGAGTATCCTGAAGCAAGAAAAGTGTTAGAAGATAGACAGCCAATTAACAGAATAGGGGAACCAGTAGACGTAGCAAATGCCGCAGTTTATCTTGCATCAGACGAGGCAAGTTGGATTTCAGGAATAATCTTGAATATCGATGGAGGAAAATCGGCTTCCGAGGGATAATTTGTTTTTAGATAGTTATACTTTTCATAATTAGAAATGACAACGTAATGGTGATTAAATGAAGTTCTTAAATACCAATTTACCGAGATTAATTTGTGAAGATTAATTCAATTATTTTCATGTTAATTTTATCGCTTCTAGTTATCTCATATTTACCTGTTTTTGCTCAATCTCCATCAAGTACTAGTGTGTCTTCAATTCCTATTACTGTCATGACTGACAAATCATTTTATTCTGATGGAGATAAGATGATAATTTCAGGATTGGTCAAGGACCAGCTTAATGTTCCTATTTCGATTGTAATCAAAGACACTAACCAAAATATTGTTTTAATAGGTCAGGTCTCTGCCAATTCAGACAATACTTATTTAACTCAAGTAACTACTGGCGGCAGTCTTTGGTCTCCCGTAGGAACGTATGAGATTGATGTTACATATGGAAGTAAAGATAGAACCGCCAAAGCCACATTTGTGTTCACAGGATATCATTTTTATCCGATAGTAATTCAAGGAGTTAGTTATAATGCAACGTACACAATAACAAATGGTACGATTAATTCCATAACACCAAAAACAGACGCGAAATTGTTACAGATTTCCGTTGACCCTACGGGGGATGGAACTCTTGTAATTACGTTGCCTAGGTCCTTGATAGATTCAAAGACTGGCAATCAAGATGGCCCGTTTGCACTTCAAGAAGATGGAGTTGTAGTTAAATTTGAAGAATCAAAATCTGATATCTCAAGAACTCTCACATTACCATTTTCTTCAGATACAAGACAGATTGAGATCATAGGTACTCAGATTGTTCCAGAGTTCGGTCCCCTAGTATTTGTTAGTTTGACTATAGCTATGACGCTCATACTTCTTTATGCAAAACGGCAGTTGTCTTTATATAACTAGTTAGACAGTTTTTTTCTTATAATCTCAATTGTGATAGCAGGGTCGGCTTTTCCTTTTGTCTTTCGCATTACCTTTCCAACTAAATAGTTTACGGTATCTGCGTTCTGTCTTGCTTCAACCACGGCTTTTTCTTCCTCCTTGAATACTTCATCTATTATCTGTTCAAGAGAGTTTACATCGCTTACATGACCCAAGTCAAGATTTGAAATAACTTCTGAAAGTGATTTTCCTGTTTTTATCATTTCTAGTAAAGCAAGTTTACCTGAGTTTCTTGTTATCTTATTATTGATAATCGCGTCAGCAAGGTCAGAGATGTGCGTAGTGGAAATTTTCAGTTCCATCTTTTTTTCTCTAGTGTCAGCAAATCCCATCAAATCGGTCGTAATAATATTTGCAATCTCTTTTGCATTTGTTTTATTATGAGCTTTTTCAAAAAGATCCGCATAAAATTTATCTGAAGACAAGACTTGCGCTACCTGTGACGGTATACCATATTTTTTAACATATAGATCTCTTTTTGCGATAATGCTTTCTGGCATCTGTTTTTGAAGCTCGTCAATTATGCCTTTATCAATGACGACAACTGGTATATCTGCTTCTGGCAGATATCTGTAATCTTGCTCTTCTTCTTTTGTTCTAGCTGATATTGTTATCTTTCTTGCCTCATCCCAATGCCTTGTTTCTGCTTGAACTGGAATATTTCTATCAAGTAAACTTTGTTGCCTTGTAATCTCAAAATGGAGTGCTTTTTCTATGTCTCTAAATGAACCGACATTTTTGATTTCAACTCTATTACCATTTACTATTGAAATGTTTCCATCAACTCTTAATGCTCCCTCAAGATATGGATCTGCTACCCCAATATTCTCAACCAAGTCTGCCAAAACATTTAGGAAGATTCGAACTTGTTTTGGAGTTTCAAAATCTGGTTCGGTTACTATTTCGACAAGAGGAGTCCCAGCCCTATTGTAATCAACTAATGTAATCAGAGTCTTTTCTGAGCTTCCTTCATAAATTAATCTACCTGGATCTTCTTCTAGCTGGATTCTTCGTATTCTAATTTCCTTGTCTTCTATCTCCACTTTTCCCTCAGATCCAATACTTGTCGGACCATACGCATTATACTGAGTTATCTGGAAATTTTTTGGCAAGTCTGGATAAAAATAATTCTTTCTAAAAAAACTGATTTTTTCTGGAATTTTACATTCTAGTGCAAGCGATATCATAGCTGCCTTTTCTACAGCTTTCCTGTTTAACAGAGGTAATGAACCTGGCAACCCAACACAGGTAGGGCATGTATTGGAATTTGGAGGTAGATTTCTGTAATCTGCTTTACATTTACAAAAGAGTTTACTTTCGAGTTTTGTCAGCTGACAGTGAATTTCTAGTCCTATTTTTGTCAAATAGGCATCGCCCGAAGATGAGTGGTTTGCTGCAAAGCATATGCAGCTTGTAATAATTTTTTTTCTTGTAACGTATTTGCAAGAAGTTGGATTCCAATTGGAAATCCTGAACTTGAAATCTCAAAAGGGACTGAGATGGCCGGAATTCCGGAAAGATTAGCAGTAATTGTATTGATGTCTGACAGATAGAGTGTTAGAGGATCATCAATTTTTTCTCCTATTTTATAAGGTAGTATTGGCATTGTAGGCGTAATAAGTACGTCTACTTTTTTGAATGCAACTTCAAGTTGCGATTTTATCATAGCCCTGACTTTCTGTGCCTTGAGATAGTACTTTCCATAATAACCCGCAGATAATACAAAAGCTCCAAGTA
>MNFB01000058.1 GCA_001917995.1 Thaumarchaeota archaeon 13_1_40CM_4_38_7
TTACAACTCTTACAGTACCAGATTGGGATCTCTGTTCCATAATATCTCCTTCTAGAGATTGGCCAATCAATTGATATGGATTCTAACCAATTCATCAGGATTTGTTTATGCATCGAAGGGTAAAAGATAATTTTCGAGCCTAAATCTCTTATCCTTTCTATAGAATCTTTTTGTTTAAGGTAATACTCTTCCATCGGTATTATTTCAATTGGAATTTTACTGCGCTCCGAGATTGGTGTTCTATGATTGATGCTCTCTGTTCTCTCTACAAATCCATGTTTTTGTAAATCTTCGATTATCTTCTCTCGTGCTTGTTTTACTTTTAGTCCGGAATATTGCCCTGCGACTTCAGTCATGCGGCCATTTTTGCCAATTGCCACTATCTCTTGCAACTTGAATTCTCTAAATAAAACGACATCATTTTGATCTCCGTAGCTGCAAACCATCACTGCACCAGAACCAAATTCTTTTTCTGCTGAAGGATGAGTCTTTATCTCAACCTCTCTATTTATTAAAGGAATTACTACTTTCTTATCGAGCAGATTAGTGTATCTTTCATCTTCGGGATTGACAACTATTGCCTGACAAGCACAAAGAAGTTCAGGCCGGGTACTTGCAATTGTCAGTATTTGCTCAGATCCATTTATTTTGAATTTCATGTATACTAGTTTTGTTGGAATCTCTTCATAGGTGATTTCAGCATCGGCAATAGTTGTGCCAGTTACCCAATCGTAGCTGTTTGGTCTATTTGCAATATAGATGAGCCCCTTTTTCCACAGTTCGATGAAAGTAGACTGTGTTAGAATGCGATATAGTTCTGAATCCGTTCTGTAGTAATCTGAGAAATCGCCACTAAGACCTAAGCTTTTCATTATCTGTATCATTTCAGCTTCTAGATCATCAAGAGCTGTAGCACATAGTTTTAGGAACTCCCCACGGTCTGTCTCACGCATCTTTATGTTGTACTTTTTCTCTGTGTACATCTCAACTGGAAGACCATTCCTGTCTATGCCTATTGGAAACAATACGTTTTTGCCCAACATTCTTGCGGTTCTTGCAATCATGTCTATCTGAGCATAGTGAGCCGCGGCTCCTATGTGCCATGGTCTTCCGGACGGATAGGGTGGAGGTGTGTCAATTACAAAGACATCCCCTTCAGGATGGAAATCATAAATTCGTGATTCTTGCCAATGCTTTAGAATCTGTTTTTCAATCTCGGGATTCCATGCGGTTTCCTTTATCTTTGGTTCCATATCACTATGGCTTTGAAATTTGGGAGAGTATGTGGGCTCCTTTGTTATAGCCCTCATAAATATAGACACCTACAGCTTCTATGTTCTTTGGCATTTTAGGAACTAGAAGTTTTATTATTTCAGTGGATAGATTTTCTACGGTAGCTTCTCCTTCTAATAGATATGTTGTATTTTTTGGAACTTGAAGGTCGAATCGACCCTTTGGGCCATCAAACACAACTTTGTAATGTAAATCATCTTCTTTTATGAGATATTTTTTGTTTATGAAGAACTTATGATCCAGAATTGACATAGCTTCCTTTACGATCCTTTTAGCCTCTCCAAAATCTATCAGTAAATTATTTTTCATCTCTCCTACTAATTCAACCATCACCAATGATGTATGGCCATGAAGGATTGAACATTTTTCTACTAACGGTAAAATGTGAGCATAATCAAATGCAAAGGAGGGATCTTCTATGAATATAGATCCAGTTTGCACTTCTTTTGTTTTGTACAATACAATGTCGTCTAGTTCCCTAAGCTGAGCTGCATATTTTGGATGACCTATTGCAATTATTTTGGTATCTGATAATTTGTGTTTGAGTTCTTTGTATTTTGAAATGTCTTTTTCATCATCTATAACTTCTATTAATCCCTTCTCAGTTTTAAAATCAACATTGATTCTCTTTCCATCTTTAAGTATGATGTCATATGCGTATTGATATTCTACTTCTAGGAATGTCAACATCTCAGCTATTGAAAGCTCCGTTCTACTCCTCAGAAGATTTCCTTTCTTGTCTATATATCGAAAATCTGAATCTAAAACTGCGGAACCACTTGGCATTTGAAAAATTTTTGGTCTATCCGTATATAAATTCTGTACAGGTGTATTAGGAGTCCAAATTTTATTTCGCTAATGAATTTAGGATCTTCGCTAGGTTGATGTCGTTTTGAGTTATTCCACCCGCATCGTGAGTCACAAGGTCCACCTTTATCTTATTGTACACATTGAACCATTCAGGATGGTGATTCATTTTTTCTATATGGATTGCGGCTCTACTCATAAATCCAAACGCATCGATGAAATCCTTAAAGACAAAATCTTTGTGAAGTTTGCCATTCATTACATTCCATCCCGGTATGTCGGACAGCTCTTTTCTAATTTGTTCGTCAGAGAGTTTTTCAGGAGCCATAATTTTTTTTAACGAACCTTATATTTAACTTTCAAAGGAACAAAAGCTTTGGAAATCTATGGTCCTGCAAGTAAGATGACAAATTTAGAAAAAAAATTACAACAAGAAATCATGGAATCAATACAAAATTTGGTAGATCCTAAAAAGATCGGAATAGCCTTTTCTGGTGGAGTAGACAGCTCTCTTCTTGCAAAAATTGCAACTGATCTAGGTTACGACGTATTACTGCTGACAATTGGATTTGATAATTCGCATGATATTAAATTCTCACAGGATATTGCAAAAATGTTAGGCAACAGGCATGTTGTGGAAATTATATCAACAAAAACATTTCCACAAATAGCAAAAAGAATTAGGATGATAATTAAGACTGATAATCTTTCTTGGCTAGAAAACTGTATAGCTTTTTACTATGTGTCTGTACTTGCAAAAAAACATGGTATCAAAAAAGTACTAACTGCAAATGGAATAGATGAACTTTTTTGTGGTTACAATTCATACAGAGAAACAATTGCTCAAGGTACAAAGACTGTGGCAATAATGATGGAAAAGAAACTAGATAATGAAATCAAACTAATGAAAGCTGTTAATTCTATAGCATCGGAATTTGGGGTCCAAGTATTACAACCACTTCTGTCAAAGGAATTCATTGAATTTGCGAAGAAAATACCGCTTGATGAAAAAATACGTGGCCCAGATGACTTGATGAGAAAACACATAATTCGCAAACTGGCATTATTATCTAATGTTCCACAAGAATCCGCACTAAAGAGGAAAAAAGCATTACAATACGGATCCCTTATTCACAAGAATGTTATGAAGATCAGAAAAACTTGGAACAAGATCTCATAACTATGTTGTGAACATTTTTTATTATTTGACTTGATGCACCAAGATGATTTTCAGGAATGAAAATCTTCTCTATCTCTTCCTCTGAAAGATGAGATGAAATTGCTAAGTCATTCTTTACAGCATCTCTAAAATCTGTACCATCTTCTGAAGAGGCAAATGCAATTCGTTGAATATCTTTGTATGCCTCAAATCTTGGCACGCCTTTCTTTATGAGCTCATCAAGTACAAATTCTGCGAAAATTTGTCCACGAGTAATCTCTAGATTTTGGCTTATCCTGTCTTCATTAACATGAAGTTCATTTAGAATTCTTGTCATTGTTTCCAACATTTCATCTAGCAGTATTGAGCTAGTTGGAAGTGTGAACCTTTCATTTGCAGAATTAGAAAGATCACGTTCATGCCACAATGGAATATTCTCAAATGCCACAGAAATTTGGCTTCGTAGTAGCTTTGAAAGTGACGTAACACGCTCACTCTTTACAGGATTCCTCTTAACAGGAACTGCACTACTTCCCATCTGACCTTTTCGAAAAGGTTCAGAGACTTCGGCTATCTCAGTTCTTTGCAGATTACGTATTTCTATGGCTATTTTCTCAAGTGTAGCTCCTATCAAAGCCGTAGAAAAAACATATTCAGCATATCTCTCGCGAGGAACTATCTGTGTAGTAACATCGGCAGGAAATAGAGAAAGTTTCTTTGCTACTCTCCTTTGAACCTCCAAGGCTTTCGAACCCATCAGTGACCCAGTACCAACTACACCCAGTGTTTTACATATCATTACGCGTTTTTTAAATTCCTCTATTCTCTCAACGTGCTTTGACATCTCAAGTGCCCAATTTGCAAATTTCAAACCAAATGATATTATGCTTGCATGCTGACCATGAGTTCTTCCTACTGCAGGAACTTCTTTGTATTTTATAGCTAGTCGAGATAAAATTAAAGCTAATTTCGCAACTTTGGGTTCTATGATGCGAATAGCATCACGAATTTGCAAAGAATTACTAGTATCCACTAAATCGTTGCTTGTTAAACCATAGTGTATCCATGGCTTTGCTGAAGGTCTGCATATTTCACTTAGTGCTTCTACTAACGCGGCCGTGTCGTGATCACTTTTTACTTCTAATTTTTTTACTCTGTTAACAGTAATTTTTCCAGATCTTGCCATTGATGAAATGTTTTGAGCAGCCTTCTTCGGTATAATTCCAATTTCTGATTGTAACTGGGCTACGGCTGCCTCTATCTCTAACTGATATTCAATTTTCTTCTGGTCATCAAATATTTCCTTCATCTGTTTTGTCCCATATCGCCCGCCATCAATAGGTAAGATTGCCATAACTGAGATGGATTATTCTAGGAAAATAAATCTACTTGATGTAGATTGTACGGTATCCAGTAACACTAGTCTTTTATACATATCTCCGCTCAGAGCAACTGGCTAGCATGAAGAAGGCAAGGAAAAATTTGACTGATAATAAAGACAACAACCACAACGATTCCAAACATGATGCCTTGCCTCTAGATGGAAAGAAATTACATGATTTGTACAGGCATACTACAAAACTGATAAAATAGTAATCTGAAATTACTTGTTTTACCCATGATTTAAATTGTGTAGAGATTCCTTTTTTCGCAGAAAGAAATGGGCTCACTGATTCCAAAAAAAGTAGGAAATATGGAATATCGTATAGAAGCAGATTCATCTCGCGGAATGAAAGTTCCAGTCACAATATATGCTGATGAAGAATTGCTACAAAAGATGCTTACAGATAGAACAATTACACAAGCCGTAAATGTTTCGACCTTACCCGGAGTTCAAAAACACGTTGTAGTCTTACCAGATGGTCATGAGGGATATGGATTCCCTGTTGGGGGTGTAGCTGCTATGGATGCAGAGGAGGGAATGATAAGTCCTGGCGGAGTGGGTTATGACATTAACTGTGGTGTTAGGCTTATTAAAACAAATCTTAACGAGAAAGATGTTAGACCAAGACTTAGAGATTTAGTAACAGAGCTATTCAAATCAATTCCATCTGGTGTTGGATCAAAAGGAGCAGTAAAGCTCAGCTCGTCTGATCTGGATGAAGTACTTGTAAGAGGAGTACAATGGGCAGTTAATCATGGTTATGGATCCAAAGATGATGCGGATGTATGCGAAGAAAATGGACAGATAAAAAACGCAGATCCAAGCAAAGTATCTCCTACAGCACGTAAACGGGGCGCTCCTCAACTAGGGAGCCTTGGTTCAGGCAATCATTTTCTCGAAGTTCAACGAGTTGAACAAATTCATGATAAAGAGGCAGCCAACAGAATGGGCATTTACAACGAAGGCCAAATCACAGTGTTAATTCACTGTGGTTCTAGAGGATTTGGGCATCAAGTGTGTAGTGATTACCTCAGGGTATCTGAGCAAGCACTTCAAAAATACAAGATCAATCTAGTAGACAGAGAACTTGCCTGCGTACCCAATTCATCGGAAGAAGGAGAATCATATAGAAAAGCTATGTTTGCTGCATTAAACTTTGCATGGAGTAACCGACAGATGATTACTCACTGGACAAGAAAGGCCTTCGAAAGGGTTTTCAAGCAAACTGAATCTGATCTTGATATGAAACTAATCTATGATGTGGCGCACAATATAGCAAAGATAGAAAAGCACAATATAGACGGTCATCTAAAATCAGTAGTTGTTCATAGAAAAGGAGCAACAAGAGCCTTCCCAAAAGGTAGAGAAGAAATACCGCAAAAGTATAGAGACATAGGACAACCTGTTTTCATACCAGGATCGATGGGAACTGCTAGCTGGATTCTTTTGGGAAAACCGGGCTCGATGGATCTAAGCTTTGGTTCTACAGCTCATGGTGCAGGCAGAATGATGTCCAGATCCGCAGCAAGACGTATCTTCACTGAAAACCAAGTACAAAAATCCTTAGATGATAAAGGAATTTTCATCAAAGCTCTTACAAGGGAAGGAGTGGTAGAAGAAACACCAGAAGCATATAAGAACGTGGACGCTGTAGCCAACGTTTCACATGAGCTTGGGATAGCAACAAAAGTGGTTAGGCTTGTACCTATTGGAGTAATCAAGGGATGACCGAAGAAGACAAGGAATTAGAGCTTTTGAAGGCAAAAAGACTACGTGAGATGCAAAAAAACCTCTCTCAAAGACAAAGATCTGAGGAACCAAAGGAAATCCCTGTGACAACATCTCCTAGAGAAATGGTCGTTAAACAACTGGGGTACCGAGGTCTTGAAGTCCTCGAAAATGCAGAGGCCCAATTTCCAGAAGAGACTAGACTTGTAACAGCAAAACTTGTAGAGCTTATTCAAGCAGGAGAGATTACTGAAATAATTGACGGTGGTAAATTATTGACACTTTTTCGTTCTTTAGGAATTAGAGTACGCGTACAAACTACCATAAATGTTGAACAAGATGGAAAGTTGGTATCTTGGTCTGATAAAATAAAGGGAGTTCGGAACACAGAATCCCAAGAGACCACCACTGATGAGAATCCCTAACAAGTATATTAAGTAGACAAGCAAATTTTTTCTGGTGCAATTAGATAACAGTAAGATGAAATCTCGTCTGACTATAATTTGTAATGAGGACCATATTTATGAATGGTAGGTCAACTATTCTTGAAATTGCAACAACCAAATACGAAACTGATAGAGAACTTGTTTCCTCCGCTATGGATAGCCTGCAAACCCTTTGTGGTGTGAAAGATGGTTTTCTAATTAGTAATCCCATGGAAAGGTTTGGTTGGGCATTTTTTAAGATACTAGTGAAAACTGAGTTATTGTCTGCCATTCAACTGAAGCTTGGAGATCAAATTACACGTTCCAAAGGAAAAAAACCGGAGGAAAAATTTGTAAAATTCATGACGAATTTCTTTGAATACAAAAATGCGAAAGTAAAAGTGAAGCTGATAGAAGACTAAACTCTTCTTCCTCTTTTTCCGCCTTTCTTTCTAGTCGTATCATGTGGAATAGGAGTTACATCATCAATTCTTCCTATCTTAAAACCTCCTCTAGCTAATGCTCTGATTGCAGCTTGTGCTCCAGGTCCTGGAACTCTTGAACCTACTCCTCCGACGGCTCTTACTCTTATGTGAAGCCCAGTGAAACCCTTGTCATGAGCAGCTTCAACTACTGCAGCAGTTGACTTCATAGCTGCATAGGGAGAAGATTCGTATCTATCAGCATTAACATGCCTTCCTCCAGAACTGATTGAAACAGTTTCGGCTCCTGACAAGTCAGTTATGTGAACAATAGTATTGTTATAACTGCTGTAAATGTGAGCTACGCCCCATTTTTCCTTAGTTTCCTGTTCAGACAACAGTTCAAAACTCTTTGACGGGTTTAAAAAACATTAGGATCTAAGATGAATCCAACCACACTTTCTTACAATTCTCTCTTTGCTTCCCTCTAAACGCACAACTTTTGTACCACTTGTAACATAACCTATCTCATATAGCTGTGTCTTAGACCTTTTCGCAAGATTCCTTACTTTTTGCAAATTTTTAGGTGGTACTGTAGCAACTATTTCGTATTCTTCCCCACCACAAAAGACAATATTGTATAGATCCATTTTATTTTTCTTTGCAAAACTAACTACATCATCCTCTATGGGAGGATTAGTTATTACAAATCGTTTCTGGCTTTGTTTATTCATGTCATTGAGTGTTATGGAAAGCCCATCGCTTGAATCCATAGAGGACGAAAAATATTTTGCCGCTTTTAAGCCAAATTCTAGCCTGGGAGTTGGCTTGAAAACCTTTTCTTTACATTTCTTTGTGAATTGGGCATTAGCAGATGTCTTACCTGCTATGATTTTCAGACCTGCAGAACTATAACCAAAAGGGCCCGATGTCACAATAATATCTCCTACTTTTGCGCCTCCCCTACGGGGCATCTTTTTTCCTACTCCAAACATAGAGACATCGATGATAATTTCCTTACCTTCATTTACATCGCCACCGACTATCTGCACTCCAAATTCTCTAGATGATCGTGCAAAACCTTCTGCCAATTCGCTTACTTGATGTCGGCTGAGTCCTCGAGGTATTGCTAAGGCGATTGTCGCATAGCGGGGTTTGATTCCTTTACAGGAAAAGTCACTTACACACGCTGCTAGACTTTTTCTAGATATTTCTTGTAATCTCATACCTAGTGGGACATCCGTACTTTGAACTAGCATGTCAGATTTTACGGCAAAGCTGGTGTCGGCTAGGTTGAGTATTTCTAAATCTTCAGCGACAAATCTAGATTTCTTTCCAAACCGTCGTTGAAACAGCTTAATGATTTCTACTTCGTCTGGCCTCTTCATAGCTTTGCTTAACCAATTTAGAAACTTGTTTCTCAATAGACTTTACTTTATTCAAACTGTTAGATTCTGCTGATATTCTTACGATATGTTCAGTATTTGATTGTCTGACAAGTGCCCAACTGTCTTCATCTATTAGACATTTTATACCATCTATTGTTATTATCTCACTAAATTGCTTTTTCATTTTTTTCGACAAACTCCCTATTGTTTTTTTATGAAATCGAGTGTCAACATTCATCTTAGTTCGTAGTTGGAAATATCCCCCCATGAATCGTACCATGTCCGTAAATTGCTTAGTTCCTATCATTGATGCTATGAGGCCACTTGTAAGCAAACCATCTCTGCACATGTTAAATTTTGGTAAAATGAATCCTGCACTACTCCCCTCTCCCCCAGCTTGAGAGTTTGTCTTTATCATTAAATCCACAACGTTGGTTTCTCCAACTTTTGATCTCTTGGTCTGCCCTCCCTCTTCTCTGATAAATTTCTCAATTGAAACACTAGTGTCTATGCTAAGGACAAATTTTTTGTATCGCATTTCAAGAGCCTTTGCAATTCCTAAACCTAAAGTTACGTCAGGAGCTTGTTTTTTACCGTCCTTTACCACTACAAGCCTATCTCCATCTAAATCAAAAGCAAATCCAATGTCAGATCTTTTTGAAGCGTGTACTAGATCTAGCAATTTGTCGTATGTTGGATCAGGCCCACGAGAAGATTTACCAGGTTTTTCGTTTATTGCTTTGACATTACATCTTAATCTTTTGAGCAACTGTGGTGCTACTTTAAAGGCAGCACCCCCTCCTACATCGATGACAATTCTTGGTGCTCCTTTCACATTTCCAATTAAATCCACTGCCTTGTCTATGTAATCTGAATCAGCTTCTAACTCAGTACCAATTTTCTCTTTTGAAAAAGGTTTTTCTTTAATCATATATTCTAGTTCTGATTCGTTAATACCTCTACCATCTACAATGAACTTCAGTCCATTCCATTCCAACGGATTATGAGACGATGTTATGATCAGACCGGCACCGTACTTTCTTGATTCTTTGAATACTACTGGTGTAGGCGCTATTCCTAAATTGTAAACCATAACGCCTCTCTCCATCAAAGAAGCGACTGCCATGTTAGACAGAACACTACTTGACGGTCTAGTATCGCACGCTACAACACATTTTTTTGATTTGATGAGACGTGAAAAATTTCTACAATAGTAAACGATGTCATTGAGATTAAGATCATTTCCAAAAATTCCGCGAACTCCAGAAATTGATACCTTCAACGAGTCCAAAGCACAAAGGCTTTTTATAAACTCTGATGACATTGCGAACCAATGCCTCGATAGCTCAGCCTGGTAGAGCGAACGCCTCGTAAGCGTTAGGCCGCGGGATCGAATCCCGCTCGAGGCTTATCTTAAATTACATATCTACAAAATAGTTTCAACAATCTATACATAATAAAATCTACTGAGATTCAGAATCTTTTGTTATTATCATTTGTTCATCAAGAGTTTCTATATCAAGTTCAAGTTCTTTTGCCAGTCCCTTCCACCACGCAGAAATTTCTGTCACGTCTACTCCCCTCTGTCATAAACCTATCCACACCTTTATAGATCTGTCGGTTATTTCATAACTCTCAATATAAAATCAATTAGTGAAATTAGATTTTGGAAGATAATGCCTAACTAAAATTACAGAATTTATTAAATTTCCACTCTCTAAGACATTGTAGTTTTTACGTTTTGAAAAATTGATCTGAAATATAGAAAAAGAATACCAGCTGTTTATAGTTCTAACCCGAACGAGTCTGCAAGACTCTGGAATTTCTCATATGATTCTAAGTATTGCTTACCCTTTGGAGTGATAACAAAGGTATTCTTGCCATCAAATTCGATCTTGTTTATCAGACCGGCTCCAGTGAGGTTTTCTACAAATTTTGAAAGTCTTGAATGCGATAAATTAGCCTTTGTTAAAAGTGCTGTTACATTAATTCCACTAGCACCGCTTTCCTCAGTGACAGTAAGTAAATCCTTTACTATCTGCATACTGGTTCTATATGTAACCATCTTCAATCAATATATTGGCTGGTGATATAAGGGTATTACTCCCTATTGTTCTCATACAGACAGAGCATTGAACGATCATTTAGAAGGGATTTTATGGCTTTTTAGTATCTAAATAATGTTGGATTTTTCTTGTGTAGAAGGATGTTCTAAATGCTGTGTGGAAAGAGAGTATTACCCAAAAATGGAATTTGGTAAAGTAGGGGTGTTAATATTACCCGAGGAAACAGATGGAGTCAAACTTCTAGCAGAAAAACATCACATCAAAATCACTATTCTACCTAGGATTGGCACGTCATACAAGAAATCTGGCGAACCTGATCAGACCCTTGCCTATCAGCTAATGGGAATAGAACCCAATGGTAACACATGCCCGTTTCTTGATACAGAAAGCAAAGAACGATCTCCTCACGGAGGATATAGGTGTAAAATATATGAAGACAGACCACTTGCCTGCCGCGCATATCCTGTAATTGAAAGTTCTCCGGTTACCCTAGATACAAAATGCAAATTTTGTGAAACTTGTAGTATTCCTTCTGGCAACATAAACTCTGAGCTAGAATCTTTACTTGAAATCAAAGTAAAAATGAAAACTAACGTTCCATACATATGGAGATATGCTACGGGCATCGGTGACAAGCAAAATAAAGATCAGATAAAGACTGGCTGGTTCTTAGTTTGATTTATTGACTCTATCATGAGTACCTGGGTAATACTCAGAAATTTTTTTCGAGTAACACTTACTACATAAAAGACCTTTTACATTCCAAGTTTCCATTGGATGATATACATGATCTAAAGGTCTGCTACATAAAGAGCATGTTTGTGTTTCTCCCAAGTTAATCAAATTCGTTGTTTTTCGTTATAAAAAGCATGTTAAATACTAGCGGATATACAATAAGGCCGCGGTAGAATGGATGGCTAGATGCGGACCTCCTGCAAGAGACCTATCGGTCACCCTTCTGCCGCAAATCTAAATTGAAATTCTAAAAAAGATCTTGCACTAATGTTTGAATACTGTCTATTTCGTCTTCCTCATGTTTTATCTTCTTCTCAATAACGCGGATCATGGAATCTTGCCATACATGATGTGAGAAAAAGTTGTGGTATGTATTTGCTGCTAACATTTCATCATCTACCACCGTATCTTCTAGAAATTTTGTCACAACTGTATCGGTAAGTTTCAGAATTCTTTGATTTAATTTAATACTCTTGAATATTGGTTCTAATTTTGAGATATCCTCCTTGAAATCGTCGTGTGTAAGTAAAATCTTTTCATGAAGGATCTTGAAATAAACAGCAACAAAGAATAGAGTAGCATATCTCTTAGTCTTATGACCTCCTTTCTTACCATAGTTCAATACTATCTTGGCATATTCTTTCACAAGATATGGATATAGAAGAAGCCTGTAATCATCTTTCAATTTCTCATTGAATACTTCATCATACTTACTTCCCCTTGGTAGAAACTGAGCTGGTGAACTATATGCTTCTGTAGGCCGTTGCTCTATTCCAGCAACAAATGCTTGAATTGCGTCTTTTGCTACTATTGCTTTTTTGTGATTATCTGGCAAGTACCTGTTGTATAGCTGTTCACCTACAAACTCGCTTTGTTGGGATTTTGTTTTACTATCAAATGAGCCTCCTTGAATCTCATAAAAATAATGAAGATTTTCCATCTGAGATTTGATAGATTTATGAAAATCCATTAAAGACACCAGATCTTTTCCTCTTACCGCATTCTGTGAATTTCTGTACTTTGTAATGTTATTTTGGTCAAGCTCATCTGCAGCCTTGATGATTGTTACCGTTATGCTTCCATCCAGATTATGTGTACGTTTAGCGTGATCCAGTACTGAGTTTGACGTCTGTGCACCATTGACTATCTGAGGCGAATATAGCATTATGGAGCTATCCTCTAATTCCTCAAAATCACTTACTACAATCGTTATTCCGTTATTGTAATAGAAAAACTTGTGTGGTAATTCTTGCAAAGTTTCTCGTAGTCCCTTGTTTACCGTTGTCTTGAATTGCATCCACTGTCTAATGTTGGATTCAAAAACATAATCCCTATTCTTGGTGACAAAATTCGTAAGTTCTCTCAGCTTTAGAATCCCAAGTAATGTGTTTTGATACCTAAGTTTACATTCTAATCTAATTGATGCCTTTTTACCAGCAGCTGGTTTCTTTATTCTATCCCAGAGTTTTTGTATGATTACATCTATATCATATACTTCAATAGAGTCATAATCGTCATTTTCTACTTTTTGGTCGGTAACATACACACATTCAATTTTAAGATTTTTTTCCAAAATTTGAGTAACTAAATAAGCAAGTTCTGGACGCATTTTTGAAATATCTTTACTTGGAAGTCTCTTGACATCTTCTTTGAACTTTGTTATAGCTTCGATAGAATGGGAGCTCCCATACTTGGATTGAAAAAGATAGATTTTACCCTCCGAAAAGTCTACTGGTAGATAAGCATCGATTCCTAGATCATTCGGTCCATCAATTATTGCATCAGTTGCGTCATCTTCTGTTGCCTCAAACACTCGCGTCAATACCCATTGCAAAAAATTATGTCCTTTCTCAATTTCATTCTGAGCACTTTCTACATATTCTCTAATGCTGACTCTGATATTTTCGGCGAATCCTTCTAGGGGCTGACCATTAGAATTCTGTTGAAAAAAAGGTCTAGCGCCTGGTATATACTCTAATAATCCATTGCTTCTTTCTGCCAAGTTGATTTGATTACATGTCGGTCTTTTAGAAAAGTTGGTTATTATGATATAATCAAGGTGAGGAAGGGATTTGAACCCCTATAAATTCGCTCTGCAGGCGAACGCATAACCACTCTGCCACCTCACCGTAATCAAAAAAGTTTCCAATGCGCAATTAAATGTTTTAGATCAGAATTTTGCAAACTGCTTTGCAGCCAATCTAACATCCTCTGCTTTGATCGTTTTTCTACCTGCATGAACTGACATTTCCACCGTGCTTTTTGCAATCGAGCCTCCTATCTCTTCCAATATTCTTCGTAACTCATTGGCAGATTCATCACTTACGCGTTCAGCGCCAGCCTTTTTCAAAATCCTATACATCACAGAAAGACCGAATTCAGATGTTGTCATATTCTAATTTTAAGAGCCCATCATAAAAGACTTTGAGTAGAAAAAAAGCTATGCAAGGATCGATTTATACACACTATTTTGTGGTTAAAGTATGATCTATTATGAGTTGGCTTACTGATGTCCACATTCATCTGTCTGATAACGAATTTGCATCAGACACGCATCATATACTAGTTGCCATGGACAAGATGAAAATAAGGGCGTGCTGCGTTTCGGTAGACTATACAAGCTCAATGTCAACGCTTGAATTGAGTAAAAAAAGCCCATTAGTTCTACCATTTGTTGGTCTTCATCCAGAAAAGGCAAATGATGATCTAGAACCAATGACGAAATTCATTGAAAACAACGCAAAACGAATTTCTGGAATAGGTGAAATTGGACTTGATAGAACATACGTTTCCGATAATATCTGTTTTAATAGACAGCTTTTCGTTTTCGACAAAATGCTTTCACAAGCTGAGAAATTAGATAAACCAGTATCTATTCATTCAAGGAAAACACTTGATGAAATATTCCATATACTCACATCATATTCTCTTAAAGGAGTTTTATTTCACTGGTTTGCGGGAAACAAAAAGCAACTGAATAAAGCAATGGATCTAGGCTGCTTTGTTTCTTATGGTCCAGCAATGATTTACTCCCATGATAAACAGGTTCTTCTATCTCAGACCGATCTTAGCAAAATCTTACTAGAGACTGATGGCCCTGTGAGATTTTCAAAATGCTTTGGACTGAAGACCACGCAGATAACTTTTCTTCCCAGCGTTCTCTTTTCTGTATCTAATGTACTCCACAAACCTTATGATGAAATGTTGGCCATTACAGAAGCGAACTCAAATTCGTATCTAGGCGTATAGGTATAAAAAACCCCTTCACCATTCGAGAATGTGAATAGAATCAGACGAATTTCCACAGAACTATTAGCTGCTCATCGGAAGGAATTTGGTACTGATTTTCATGACAACAAAAAGATATTAAATGAAGTAGCAATAATTAGATCTAAGGGGCTCAAAAACGAAATAGCAGGTTACATAACTTCGTATCTGCGAAGAGAACTAGAAGAACAAAAAGAAAAAGAATCAGAAGCTGCAACACAAACCAAACCTATCAACGAAACTGAAATGGAAGAGCAAATACTAAACTAACTTTCACTACATCTTAAATCAAAAATTCCATATAAAACAGGCTTTTGTTTTACGGTATGATAACAATCAAATTTCTTGGAGGAGCAAAAAAATCATTTTCACGTGACAGTCTGACCATTGAAAGCGATCCCATGTCGGTGTCCGACCTTCTTAACTATCTTCAGAAAATCCTTCCTAGGAATCCTACTTTTGACATGAAAAATATTCTTGTTGCGGTAAATGGAGTAGATTCTTCTGCATTACAAGGCCAGAACACAAATCTTAAGGACGGAGATATAATAACCATAATTCCACTAGTACATGGAGGCGGATTGAATAGAAAACGGTATGTCATTGTTAACACAAACGTGGAACTAATAAAATTGAAAAAAACTGAGGACGATCCAGTCACATTTCTTGAAGTTTTACGTGGTAAATATCCAAACTTAGTAATACAAGGCATTCAATCTAATTACATCCTTGATCTCAAACATGTGAAAAAGGTTCTTACTTTATCGCTTGCAGCCGAAAAAGCCGGAGAATTACTGTCTAATAAAATGGAGACTGATATTATAATGAGATTTGCATGTACAAGACAGATAAGTGATGCTATTACTAAAGTAGGTTTACAAAAAGGCATAGATTACGTACTAGTAATAGTTGGAAAAAGATCCTCAATAGATAAGTTATTCAGAGAAATCAAGCACATGCTGATAATTCACTGGACTTTTGCGAATAATGCTAAGTTTATCCAACAGGAATTTTCAATAACTAGAAAAGAGCTTGATTCTATCATATCTACAACTCCTCTTGAGGATGTCTTGGCTGAAAGGTCAGCAGTTTTATTCCGTTAAATCGCGTTTCATTTTTAATGTACTTACTATGTCATTTTCTTTGAGCACAGATGTGCCAGTAGTTCCACCAAGAATCTCTACAATTACATTCCAATCGAATTTTTCTAGTGATACCTTATTTTGAATATTTTTTGCAATAGAATCTATTACTTCCTTAGATGACAAGTCTGAACCTCTCTTTTCAATGGTTATTCTGTAGGTGTCATTGGGGTTCATTATATTGATATGATTTTGTACAGAACTTGCTATACTCTCAATAGTTGTTTTAGTAGTCTCTTGAATTGGTATGAACCGACGACAAAATCTAATACACCACGGTTCATCAAGAATTTTCTTTTTAATTTCATTTACAACAGCAAGCGGATCAAGTATAGTAGTTATGGTAATAATTCCTGAAAAAGAAGAAATCTCTATCATGGGTGAAATGTCTCCTAAATTGTAGAGGATTTTTAAGATCTCATTGGAAGCTTCCTCTTCAAGATGACGATTACATGTAACGATTAGATTCACAATATGCTCATTAACTCCTTCTCTTTTACTTTGCCCTCTCGTATTATCTCTAATTTGTTATCAATAACTTCTACAATGGTAGATTCTGCAGAATCAGAAATCTTTCCACCATCCAGGAGAACATCGTAGCCAGAAATTTTGCTGGGTATTTCACTTGAATCTTTGAAGGGCGGAAGACCTGAAAGATTTGCACTAGTTCCAACGAGTAGCTTGCATTCCTTAAGAAGTGACAATAAACAGGAGTGATTGGGAACCCGTACCGCAATTTTGCCTTTTAGATTTAATGAATTTGCAATTTCTCTTTTCTTTACCTTTAGAATCAATGTCACTGCTCCCGGCCAGAATTTGTTTGCTATTTTTTCTGACAATTCATCAAAAAAGGCGATCTTTTCGATCTCTTCTTTAGAATAACCAAGAACTGGAAGTAGTTTTGTTTTCTCTCTCCCTTTTATCTTGTATATTGTTTTGACTGCCTCATGATTATATGGATCGCATCCTATGCCGTACACAGTATCAGTAGGTAGTACAACTACGCCGCCTTTCTTTATTGCCTCTAAAGCCACTTTGATTCCTTCTTCATTACACTGTACGTTCACGAAGCTCTTTGATGGAATCTAGTAAATTATCTCTTGTTATAAAAATAATATAAGATTGAATGTGTACTATTGAACAATGGGTGAAGAAATTTCTCAATGCCAATGCACTCCTGGAGGAAAGACCTACGTGAATGAAGACGGTATGCACATCTGTGTTTCATGTGGCGGCTGGATAGAGCCAGCTACGTAGGTATGGATTAATACCTGTCTGCAAACTTTGTAAATCCTTTATAGGAAATATCTTCTCTAACTAACATGTCTGACGAGTTTGAGAATGACTTTGAGGATGACTTTGAAGACGATGAGGAAGACGAGGACGAAGAAATTGAAGACGAGAAAGACGGTTAAATTCTTAGTCCAAAGGAGTCTGCAAACTCTCTAAACCCACGATAGGCCTGCAAAAACTCTCGCCCTCTCTCACTGATTCTATATTTGCACGCCCTTTCTGACGTTGTCTGCTCTAGGAGTCCTTGTTGTACTAGTGTTTCCAAAATTTTTGAGAGTCGACTGTAAGAAACATTTGCTTTTCGTATGAGATAAGTTACACTTGCCCCCGACTCATCGGGAACTTCGTCTCTAGTGGTAGCAAGTATGTCACCTATTATACTCATATGTGTTCTATATGTTGCTGCCAAACCTTACACCTCTCAGAGGTACTTGAGAAATTGGTATGAATAATGCGCCTAATCCAGCTATTTTTGTAGAAATAGAAATGAAGTAAAGGACAGACTGTGGGAAAACGACAGAATACCATCCAAGAAATTCGCCCATTGCAAGCAGACCAAGACCCGCTGCTACAAAAATAGTACTCTTCTTCCTGTTTTCCATGTAGGACATTATGGTCTCAATTGTCCCATATACCAATAGGATAAAAGAAATTGACCTTATAATATGCTCAATTGAATTGCCTGGTATGATGAAAAGAGGCACTGCTATGGATTTGAAATATCTTGATTTTGGGAAGAAGGACTTTATGCCATGAGAAAATGCAATGAAAAAGTATCCTATTGTTTGGATTCCTATGCCAAGTGTTTGAATCCACATATCGACCTTTACGTAATTTAGGATGAAAGATTCTGTGAGATATCCAAAACCAACAACACCAAATCCTATACCAATCGAAAAAAAGGCGATATTTAATCTGAATAGTGTCGGGCTCCCGGTATTTTTGAATCCAATATATGCAAAAATTCCTAACACAAGGCCAACTAGAAAACCTAATAGGTTAAGAGCTGTTTCAAGTACAAATTCCAACTATGCGCACTAGCCTCTAAAATTAATTAAGTCTTACAGTAGATTTTTTTCTACCATTCATCAAGAGTTCCAGATGTAATTCCTTCATTATCGTTTGCATAATCTCCCAAAATATCAGAATATTTGGCATCCTTGTAGGCTATGAATTTCACGTATTCTCCATATGTCATATCAAGAGAACAATGCGAACATCTAACATACGAAAAATCGTCCCCAAGCTCAGCTATTTCTTCGCATTGAGGGCATTTTACTTTCATACGATATCTTGTACTTCAATCCTAATATCTCTTCTTAAAAGAATAAATTACTTTGTTCTACTTGACTTGCTATGACAAGAGTCTGCACAAAATGTAAGAAAGAAATTCCAGATGGAGCTGATCTCGATCCCATATCTTCCGTATATCCTTGTTGCAATGAATGTTGGTCTGAATGGAAACAATATAGAGTCATGGTTATGAATGAAATGAAACTTGATATGTCTATGCCAGATCACAGGAAGCTACTAAAAAAATACGAAAAAGTCTTTGTTGGTGTCATGACCCCAGAAGGCGATGTTATAAATTTTGCAGATGAAAATCAAAGAAAACCAGACACGCCTACCTAAATTCCTATTTCCTTCCTAGCATTTTCAGGAATGATCAGACAGATTTTCTTTCGAGACTCCTCATCAAGAGACATAACTATTTTTTTAATATTGCTTGAAAGTATGTTCTTTTGTTCCTGAGATAATGACATATAGATTTCTAAAATTCCATCTAGATTAAACAATACTATCTTTTCAGGATGATTTACAATCTCCATTATATAGGTTGAAAACATGATTGTTCTTTGTTCTTCGGACAAGTTACATAAGATTTCAAGCCATGTTTTGAACAAGGTTGAGAATTTATCGAACTGTATGGTAGGCCCAGCATATAATGCATTGTTTATGATCTCTTTTTTATCTTCTTGTGACATTGAAAAAAATTCTAACAATCTTTTTTTTAAGATCGGCTTTCTTAGAAATTCAGGAAGGCCCGCTAAATTCACTATGATATTTCCTGCGTAATTTGGTTGTGACATACAAAACTTCGAACGATTCTTCTACACTAAAATTGTATTGTTAAGATTTGGCTTAAATATCTCCGCTTATGCTCTCCCTGTATGCCTTCTACAGTTACTGTCGGCGGTTTTTACGGTGACGAAGGTAAAGGAAAAATAGTTTCCTACCTTGCGATGAAAGACAACCCTTCAATAGCTGTAAGAGGTGGCGTAGGTCCAAACGCCGGTCATACTATAGAACATAATAACAAAAAATACAAAGTAAGAATGTTACCAAGTGCATTTTTGAATCCTAACACGAGATTGCTTATAGGGCCAGGGGTAGTTGTAAGTACTGACGTACTTCTAAAGGAGATAGAGGAATTCGGAGTAAAGGACAGATCTTTTGTTGATTATCAATGTGGTATAATTGAAGAATCTCATAAAAAAATTGATTCGGAAGGAAGATTAAAAGAATCCATCGGTAGTACCGGCACAGGAACAGGTCCTGCTAATGCAGATAGAGCAATGAGGACATTAAGGCTTGCAAAGGACGTGGAATCTCTGGCGCTTTATCTTGATGACATTCCTAATGCAATCAGTTTTGCACTTGAAAGAAAGGAAAAAGTTCTTGTAGAAGGCACGCAAGGAACATTTCTCTCACTCTGGCACGGTACGTATCCATATGTGACATCAAAAGATGTTACTGCATCAGGGATATGTGCAGATGTCGGAATTGGACCTAAGAATGTTGATGATGTAGTAATTGTTTTCAAATCGTTCGTTACCAGAGTAGGAGGAGGACCTCTGAAAAATGAGATCAGCCCAGAACAGGCCATAATAAAAGGCTGGCAGGAGATTGGTACTGTTACCGGAAGACAAAGACGTGCAGCTGATTTTGATTTTGATCTTGCTAAAAGGGCAATTATGCTAAACAGCGCAACTCAAATTGCACTTACTAAACTAGATGTTGTATTTCCTGAGTGTGCGCACATGCAGTCATTCTCTGATCTCAGCTCTCCTGCAAAATATTTTATAAAAACTATAGAAGATCAACTAAAAGTACCAGTAACTCTGATTGGTACTGGTCCAGATGTTAATGACATCGTAGATAGAAGAGAGCAATAGTAAACGACTACTTTTAATGTGGATGATCTTGGAAGAAATCTATATGGCAAAGTTTCCATATTACATTGAAGTCTATGATCTGATAGAATTTTCAAGGCTTGTTTGTGCTTTAGAACGAATTCCGCGTACCTCTTTCTCATTTGACTTTGATAAAAGAAACGTCATTTCTGTGCAAATGGATGTACTCAAAGAACGACCAGTTAACTATTATGTTCAAACTGATAAAACTGGACATTATCTCTCATACGAACTTAAGGCAGGCAAAGAGAACTGTGACATTGTAAATACAATAACAAATCCTACCTACCTTTACTCCCCAATTGTCAGGGTAAAATCGTTACCAAACACACTAAAACCAGAAACCAACATGGACAAGGATGTAATGTATGAATCCCTTGAACTCGAGGATATTACCAGTTTGATAAAACTAAGCTATGGATTTGAAGAATCTCCATTTCCCTTATTCACTTTCCCGGATGGAACAAGATGGTTTGTAGGATTGTTTATGAATTTTAACGAGTCTGACGAGTTCTCCTACTTTTGTCATGTTAGACTTGACTATGAACCTACAAAACCATTCCTAAAGTATTCCAGCAAGGACGGAACTGAACCGACTTTTGTAAATTCCCTAAGCGATCATGGTTACTCATACCTTAAGGTAATAAAGCTAAAAGATAAACATCCTCTAGTCAAACTATGACCGACTTCAGAAAACGAATGAAAGCTTCATCCTCAGACAAGAGCTTGGTAATTCTTGCAAATGATTTAGATGAAAATAGAGTGGATAAATTGGAAAGTAGAACAATGACTAACATTAAAAATTTGAACAAGTATCTTTGTGCGATCAAACTTAATTTTCATGTGATCTTGCCACTAGGCAAGAAAAGCCTTGAAAAAATAAACCAAGCTGCGCACGATGTGGGTTTACAAACAATAGCAGACATAAAACTAAATGATATTGGAAACACAAACAAGATTGCTGTAGAAAGACTGTGGGAATGTGGATTTGACGCCGTAATAGTTAACCCTATAATGGGACCGGAAAACTTGAAGGAATTAGTTAAATCTGTCCACAAGGATGGACATGGAATAATAACACTTGTACACATGAGCCATCATGAAGCAAAATTGGGTTACGGACTAAGAGTGAAAGACTCTACTGGTAGGACGCTTATGCTTCACAAACTGTTCTTGAAATGGTCTTACTCGTTACATGTAGATGGTGTTGTAGTTGGCGCAACTGTTCCTGAACTAATTACGTCATGTAGAAAAAAAATACGAGGTAATTGTGAAATATACTCTCCAGGTGTAGGAACTCAGGGTGGTGATCCTAAAAAAACACTAGATGCAGGAGCCAATTATCTAATTATAGGTAGAACAATTCTTAATTCAAATAATCCTATTTATCAAGCAAGAAAATTCCAAAAGCTAACTCTCGAATCCTGAATCCTTGACTCTTTTTAATAAATTCTGCGCGGTTTTGTAAGTCAGCTTCTGCATAGCATCATTAAACCTAAGCCACGTGAAATTAAGATGCTCATGTGAAAGTTTTACATCACTTGTATTAGTCCTTGCTAGGAAAAAGGCAACTTGCTTGTGGACCAATTCCCCATTTCGTTGATAGTGGTATTCTATCTTGTCCTCAAAACCACTCACAAATTTGATATCTGATATGCCCGTTTCCTCTTTAACTTCCCGTAGAACCGTTTGTTTTAGTGTCTCACCCTTCTCGATATTTCCTTTCACAAAATCCCAATGACCCGAAGGATAATTCAGAAGTAAATAAATCTTACCGGAAGGAAATTCTTGGTAAAGAATTGCTCCCGCAGATCTTTCTTCTATCATAGTTTCCGGAATAACTTAATCTCCCAAGTATTTCTTTCTTCTATTTGCCTAGTCTACGGCTTCTTTTTTGATATGTTCTAATGGCTCTCATAAGATCTATCTTTCTAAATTCGGGCCAGTAGACATCCATAAAAACAAGCTCACTGTAGGCACTTTGCCACATTAGAAAACCACTGAGTCGCTTCTCACCTGAAGTTCTTAATATCATATCAGGAGATGACTGGGGAAGATGAGAAGTATAAAGACAGGACTCTATTATCTCCTTATCTATGTCATTTACATCAAGCGAACCCTCCTTAATTCTACCTGCAATTTTCTTTACTGCATCAACAAGTTCGTTCTGGCCGCCATATGCTATTGCTATGTTTAGATAATGATCGTCGTAATTTTTTGTCACAGTTTCAAGATTGTTTAGAATTTCTTTTAGAAAATCCGGAAGTAGCTCAACACGTCCAATCGCTTTTACTCGCATACGATTTTTATGGATTCTTGGATCATTGTATAATTTGTGTAATCTATTGCTTATCAAATCGTAAAGATAATGCAATTCGTCATCATCTCTATTCATGTTTTCTACAGATAGAACGTATAGAGTGATTATTTTGATATTTAGCTCTTCACACCAATCCAACAGCTT
This sequence comes from Thaumarchaeota archaeon 13_1_40CM_4_38_7, assembly GCA_001917995.1. Classification (GTDB taxonomy): domain Archaea; phylum Thermoproteota; class Nitrososphaeria; order Nitrososphaerales; family Nitrosopumilaceae; genus Nitrosotalea. The sequence goes on from MNFB01000058.1 coordinate 22,768, forward strand.
TTCTACTGCATCAGCACCACGAAAGTGACCATCTATTCTGAAAACGAGACTCCTCTTTGCCCATCTTCTATTTCCATCCAAGATTATTGCAATATGTTTTGGTATGTCCCCATTACGGATTTCTTTTTCAAGCCTTTTGGAGTAGATACTATAAAGACCTCCAAACTGGAGAGCTTTGTCCTTTATTCCGATAATACTTCGCCACCCTTCTTCCTTCTGTATTTGTGGAAGAGCAGTGACGCAGATATCAGTATTGCTGCAAGACCACCTAGCAATGGAGGTATGAGAGTAAATGGACTCTCATCTCTTATCATTGTTGTAGTGAACTGGGATACAATTGGATAAAGGGCCGCAAGTGCTATTATTCTTAACACATCTGTAATCGATCTTATACTTCCCTTGAACCAGCTACTAAGCAACGATCCTCCGAACATACAACCTATTCCCATCCAAAGAAACGGCAGCATTCCTGATACGAATAAGCCCACTGTTTGCTTATTCATAACCAACTTCAATATACTATCAGGTTTTGCAGATGTTATTTCTGGATTTACTGCAGCAAGACCGGCAGTTACCGAAGCTAATATCAAAAGAATTCCAGCTACAAGTGTGAAGATTCGTATGAATCCAGCAGGTGTAGGTTTTATCCAGTGGGACCACGCTCTATCTACATCAAAAGCTCTTATGAGAAATGCTCCGCCTAGGACACTAACCAAGACTGCAAAAATTTCTCTGGTCATTCCAAGAACAGTTGCTATGCCACCTATTAACAGAAGAATTCCTGGCACTCCCAAGAAGAACTTTGAATATTTTGAATCAAAAGCAATGGCTTTAAGGTATCTTCCAAATACTGCATACGAATATTCTACACTTCTGCTTACTCGCATAACAACTCTTTTAACTGATACAACAGGCAAAACATTCTGAATTATTGGAATTACACTTTCGTCATCTTCACCATCAGATACAATAACAGCACCATTTGCCGAAAATTTTTCTATTATGCTTTTTACTTGGGAAACAACCTTTTCATCACCTTGTACTCCTTTATTTTCTGTGCCAGATACTATTGCAACTTCAGCTTGATACCCCTTGCTTATGAGGTCTTCAAATGTCTTTACTGCAGCAAAGATTGAATTTGAATCTGCATCTTCTGGATCTTCCAGTGCTAATCGTTGTGCTGCCTCAATGCAGGCATTGCGTCCCACAACAGGTGTAATAACCCCTGCCTTACTTCCAACATCATCATCTCTATCAACACAAATTACAAGCAATCTGCTAGTCTTTCCTCCCGTTGGTTCTTTCTGTAAACTTGCCTCCTTCGTTGACATTATATAGACAAAATCGCGTTTCCTATTAATTAATGTAATTTCTATTTGTTATAACAATAATTTAAGAAAAATTTGACTTAAATCGATAACCTCTCATGGGCGTGTCTCATTAGATTTTACAACTAGCAAGTAGGACTCTTGCTTTAAGGAGTCCATTTTCGTAATCTCATCATTCAAACCAACTTGAGACATTCCATCCTTCATCTTGCTTGCTAATGAGATTGCCTCCGTTAGATATTCGTTATACTTTTTGAGAGATTCGTCATAGTTGAGATAACTCTCTCTCCATTCTACTGGTGGATTGCTTTCTATTAATTCTGTTATGAGAGATGTAACTTGTCCAGACGAGGTTTGAGCCTTACTAATAAAGTCGTCAGGAGAGAGGGTTTTATCAAGTAGTTCCTTGAGGTCAGATTCCATTTCTGTCACAATTAACGCATGTCGCTCTTTTACACTCTCAAGCTCACTTCTATAATCTGAGACAACAATAGAAGAACCTCTGTTCTGGGGAACCATCCAGACTGCAAAACTCGCTGCAGCTATGGCAGCTAGTATTATGGCAGTAATAACAACGCCCTTTCTGGTTGCCATTTAAATGACTCTCTTCAACGCTTTTAAAAGCATAACTGAATGACAATTTGGCGATTCAAAAGGTCAATTTTGGTAATTTCTTCAAGTTGGATCCTTTCAACGTAAGAAATATCAACAAATTCTATATTTTTGTAAAAATTCTCCATTAGAGACCTGAAAAGGTAATTGTAAAAATTTAACGGCCTCTAGCGTATAGTGAAATAATTTTTACAGCGCCTTCCTAAATACAACTTCCTTCGTAAAAAGTTGAAATGACTCAAGCATACTGCGTAAAATGCAGGAAGAAAGTCGACATCTCAAATCCAAAAGAAGTTAAGCTAAAGAATGGCCGACCTGCGGTAAAGGGGACATGCCCAAAATGTGGCACTAACGTCTTTCGAATAGGAAAGTCTTAGGAACCACTTTCTTCTTTTTTGAAGTAAATCAATATAGGTAGTGTTGCTTAGGTTAGTTAAGTTGACAAAAAGCGAATACGAAAAATTGCTTAAAAAAATACAAGACAAAGTATCTGAAACAAGGAAAGTCTACGCCGCCAGATTTGAACTTCCTAAGGTGGACATTATGTGGCAGGGAAACAGGACGTTTTTTAGAAACTTCCCAGAGTTTCCTAAGATTCTGAGAAGAGACCCTGAAAAGGTTCTCCAATATCTATCAAAGGAATTTGCTACTCCTGCCCAGTATGCAGGTGATAAGGCGGTCTTTGTGGGTAAGAAAGAACCACACGAGTTTACTTCGCTATTGGCAAGATACCTAAAAGAATACGTGGAATGTCCTACTTGCAAAAGCCCTGATACAAGGGTAGAGAGATTAAACAGGGTAACTTTTCTTGTGTGTGAAGCTTGCGGAGCCAAATCATCTTTGAAGGGTCAATATGCGTAATGGCGTTTGCTGTAAGAATTGTCAACCATCAACATAATAGAATGCTGAACATATGTGATGCTGACCTAGTTGGAAAGACAGTCAAGAAATCTGAATTTACTTTGAATATCAATAAGAGTTATTTTGCTGAACGTATTGTCGACCAAAGCGAAGCAGAAGTTCTACTACGAAAATCCTCCATAATTAACATGGTTGGAAAAGAAACAATTGCCCTTTCCGTAGGGCTTGGTATAGGTTCTTCAAAAGGTGTAAAAGAAATTGATGGCATTCCATTTCTTTTAGTTTTCAAGTTTTAAAAATACAACAGTTATATACGCACTGAACTGATCGTTCACTGAGAATTTTGGGCAAACGCAAAGTACTAAATGAAAGTGAACTAAAAGAAATGAAGGTACCTGAAGAGGGTGAATTGCTTGGAAGAGTAATAAAGCTTCTAGGCAGTGATCATGTTCTGGTAAAATGTGTTGATGATAAAACAAGGATGGGTAGAATCAGAGGTAAGCTAAAACGAAAAATCTGGATTCGCGACAACGACGTTGTAACTATTGCTCCATGGGATTTTAGAGCAGAGGATCGAGGCGATATCACATGGAGATACACATTATCACAAGTTGACTGGTTACGAGAAAACGGTTATCTTCCAAAAGACTTCTAGCGTAATCGATTTTACCAAGTCAGTTTAATTGATAATATTGTTTGATGGTATTCAAAAAAAATTTGCAAAGAAGATAGATGATAAACTGATAATCTTTGATTTTGGCTCTGCGGTATATATAGGACATCCTAAATCAAAAGAATTTCTTGAAAGAGATATTAAGAATATAACTAAATTCTTTGTCAAGAGAGGTTTGACAGTAGAAAACCCCATTGATGTGTTTGAGAGGCTAACCAAATGATTTTTGAAAAAACAATTATGATTCCCCTAGAAAGAGTTGGGGTTTTAATAGGAAAGTCAGGAAAAATCAAGGTTAAGATAGAAAAAATATGTTCAGTCTCTTTATTGGTTGATGGTAAAACAGGCGAGATTATCATAAGAGGAATGGGTGATGTTGAAAGCATGATTCCATTTAAGGCTGAAGAGATCGTAATGGCTATAGGACGAGGATTTTCTGCAGAAAAATCCATGCGTCTACTGGAAGGTGAAAACTCTTTACATATAATTGATTTACGTGAATTTGCTGGTAAATCCTCGTCGCAAATTGAAAGAATAAAAGGTAGAATAATAGGCGAGGGTGGTAGAGTAAGAAAAAATATTGAAGAACTCAGTGGTGCAAGCATATCTGTATACGGTCGTACAGTATCTATAATTGGCGAAGGAAGTCAACTGCGTTCTGCTGTACATGCAATAACTTCGCTTTCAAGTGGTAGTACCCATGGTAAGGTTTACAACTACCTTCAAGATTCAAGAAGAAGACTGAAAATAGAAAAACTACAGCTTTGGGAGGGTGAAAATGTCTTCGAATAAGGAAACCTTCAGCCAAATTTCTCCAAGCGAGTTTTTTTACCGAAACAGAGATCTAGCTGGTTTTAGTAATCCAACTAGATCACTTTATACATCTGTAAGAGAATTCGTAGAAAACGCACTAGATGCATGTGACCAGAAGCGAATCTTACCTGATATTCATCTTTCAATAAAAGCAGTAGATTCCGAACAACCTGATCCTAAGCACTATGTGTTGACTGTCAAAGACAATGGTCCTGGAATAGATCCTAAACACATCCCACTTGCATTTGGTACGGTTCTATATGGCTCTAAATTTGGTTTGAAACAAGCTAGAGGAATGTTTGGTCTGGGTGCAACCATGGCTATACTATATGGCCAAATCACGACCAATAAACCAGTGACTGTAAAAAGTTGTGCGGATGAAAAAACTCTTGATGAATTTGTGATGTTACTTGATATTCAGAAAAACAAACCTGTAATCTTGAAACATACAACAAAGGAAGCAGCTAAAACAGGTCTCTCAGTAAGTATAGTGCTTGAAGGAGATTATTCTAAGGCCGGAACAAAAATACGAGATTATGTGTCTCAAACATCTCTCATTACTCCATATGCTTCTATAACATTTGAAGATCCTGCGGGTGAAAAATTCCACTATCCTAGAATCGTGAAAGAAATGCCACCTCCGCCCACAGTTATCAAACCTCATCCCCACGGTGTTGATGTTGAAACGCTTAGAAGAATGATCATTGATACTCATTATCAGATTCCTACTGTAGACAATAAAATGATAGAGAAAGTTAGAAAAGAATTAGGAATGCAAAAGAAAAATCCTTCTCCTAAAGATATACTTGATAGAGCAGAGAAGAGATGGTCTGACTTGTCAAGGTCTATAAGAATAGTAATAGCGGTAATGTCGTTTCTAAATATTGATTTTGAGATGTTAAGAAAAATAAGAATTGATGATGTAGACATTGCAAACAAAAAAGTCGTATATTGGGATTTTGGTGAGTCGCAATCTCACGCAGTAGAATTAGATCCTGAAAGTACTTACTACAAGCAGCTTGCAAACACCGTACAGGGCGAGACACTACTTACGTTCCTAACAAAAAGATTTCAAAGGGTAGGGCCTACAACATCAGAAAAATTCTGTGAATTTGCTAAACTTAAACCCGAGAAAAGAATCGGTAGTATGACAAACGATGAATTGGTCAGGTTAGCTGATGCATTACAAAAGTTCGATGAATTTCTAGCGCCTGACCCTAGCTGTTTAGCACCACTGGGCGAAGAACCTCTATCCAAAGGAGTCATGAAATTTTTTAATCCTGAATTCGCAGCTGTAATACAACGCAGTGCTTCTGCCTACTCTGGATTTCCATTTATTGTTGAGATGGGAATTGCTTATGGAGGTGACATACCACAAACTGGCCTGAAGGTTTATCGATTTGCTAATCGTATTCCACTTCTTTACGACGAAGGAAGTGATGTAGTCTTGAAAGTGGTTAACGAAACAGATTGGAGCAGATACAAGGTAAAAGGTGAGCCGCCTCTAGTAATTGTATCCCATATTTGCTCAACCAGAATTCCATATAAAACAGTAGGAAAGGAAAATGTAGCTGACAGACCTGAACTTGAACGCGAATTAAAAAATGCATTACAATATCTTGCACGAAAACTTGCGGTTCACATGTCAAGACAAGGAATGGCTGATATGGCAAAAAAGAGAGCCAATCTATACACAAAGTATGTGCCACTTATCGCTCAGTTTGCCACTGAATTATCTGGAAAGAAAAAAGAACCAAATTATAAACAGCTTGTAAGGATGGGAAGTGAGATTGAGGAACAAATCTAGAGCTAAAACAGCTGAAGCAAGAAAACAAAAACTCCTTTCGCTCTTGCAAAAACATGGCCTTGGTATCTATGAAGACCTAGACCAGGGAAAATTTCCACAATTTGTGATACCAAGCAGATCTGTTAACAATATTGTTTATGACAAAAAACTTAGGCAGTATATTCTTGGTAGTGCCAGTGCCATAAGAAGCGCTAGAAATATGTCACAGCTACGTTCCTACACACAGTTAGCATGGCTTGCCTTTTTTGTAAACAGATTAGTGAAGGAAGGCAAGTCATCTACATTAAGAGATATCTATTATTCATCTCAAGCATTTAGCATAGATTTCGAGGATCAACCAGAATCAGATAATATTATAGTAGATTTAGAAGCAGTTCTTTCAAGTCCACGTGAAGAATTTCATATCTTTCCTGAGGAAAGAAGCAGCGTTTTTGGAGATTTAACAATAGAATATACAGTACGGGGCTACGAAGGAAAACGAGTCAATCTCTCAGATCATCCAGATGGTTACCTGATAGGTCCAAGTCTAAGCAGTGCAGAATTAGTGGATACAAGCGCAGAATTGGTTATTGCAATTGAGAAAGGAGGTCTCTTTACTAGATTCGTAGAAGAAAACGTTCACAAAAAATTCAAAGCCATTATAGTAGACACCGCAGGTCAAGCACCTCGTTCAACTAGGAACCTTTTACGAAGACTAAACAGTGAACTGAGTCTGCCTGTAGTTATTCTGGCTGATGGTGATGTGTATGGAGAACACATTGCAATGGTTATCAAGTCAGGTTCAGCAAATGCTGCCCATTTAAGAGAGCTAACCGTACCTGATGCCAAGTGGTTGGGGGTATGGGCTACTGACATTGAAAAATATAAGCTTCCAACCATTCCTATGACAGAGGCTGACGTCAAAAGAATTTATGATTTACAAAAAGATCCAAGGTATCAAGAAGGAATTTGGAAGAAACAATTGGAGGTCTTTCTTAAACTCAAAAGAAAAGCGGAACTTGAGGCATTCTCAAAGTATGGTCTCACAAATATTACTGATAAGTATCTGCCTGCAAAACTTGAGGAATCAAAGAGTCTCTAATTTCTTTATTCTTAAGGTCAATACACCATTTTTGTATTTGAAGTCGTTTATCCCCATGTCAGGTGTTGCTTCAATTGGAACTTCTTTTGAAAAATGTCCAGACCCTCGAATATATAGGATCCCATCAATTAGTCTGACAGTGACTTGATCTTCTGGTCCTGGTACCTCTGCAACAAATACTATCTCCTTATCGCCTTTTATGAGGTCGTAGACCCAGTTCTTTGTGTCTACCTCTTTCGCTGTGTACTGCGGTTGGTTTTCCTTTGTCATTTTCTTAAGAACTCTTACCCAGTAAATCATGATTGCTGCAGTTATTCCTATGAGGATGAAACTAACATATCCGTCTGATGACCGTAATGACAAAATATAGACTACACCTAAAAATAACAATACCATTAGAGGTATTATGAAATCAAATGATTTGTCATTAGAGTATCTACTTTTGTAGCTTGTCAATCTGTTCTGTATAATCAACCATTTCTCCAAATATAAACACTCGTAGCAATTTGTAAGAATTTAGTCTGGCAATAAAATTTGTTCAGTTCTTATTTCAGATGAGACATTACAGAATGAGTTTAAGTGGTCTCCCATCTCTTGAACAGGTTGTGTTCAATACCAAACTGGTCAAGGCATTTCCCTATGACATGATTGAGCACATCGTCCACACTTTTCGGCTTGTTATAGAACCCAGGCATAGCAGGAAGAATCACGACTCCTATTCGGGCAAGTTTAAGCATATTCTCTAGGTGAATACTTGTTAATGGTGTTTCTCTTGGGACTATTACCAGTTTTCGTGATTCTTTTATTGTTACACCTGCAGCACGAGCCACAAGGGTCTCCTCATAACCATTTGCTATGCTAGAAAGAGTTTTCATGCTACAAGGAATAATCATCATGCCATCTGTTTTGTAAGTACCACTTGAAACACTTGCCGCCATATTGGAATCGTCAGAATAATGATCCGACAAAGACCTTACATATTTGAAATCATAATCAGTTTCTAGGAAAAGGCACTTTTTTGCCCATTCAGTCATGATCAAATGAATATCAACTTTGCATCGCTTTAGAACCTCAAGCATTCTTACACCATACAGAATTCCAGAGCTTCCAGTTAGTCCGATTACTAGCCTCATAGTAAAACTCCTTGTACTCTATATTTAATTTCAACTATAATTTTAGCATCTTTAATTATGAGAAATTTTGTCTGAATAACTGTGAGTATTAACATAGATACTGTTGAGGAAAAACTTGTTTCAGAACTTAAACTGTCTACTTTACAGGCAAAGACATTTGTTTTGATCGTAAAAAAAGGGAGAATGACTGCTAGTGATATAGCGCAGAACCTAGACATAACAGAATCAGTTGCACAACAAATAGCAAAGAGTCTAATTGATGCAGGAGGCTTTATCGATATCACAAAAACTGAATTCGAGTCAACACACCCAAGGTTTGCCGTCGTCAATATGTATAGGAGGATGTGTGAAAGAGAAAAAATACCATTTAAGAAGAATCTTTTGATAGATAACATTTCAATTGTTCTTGAAAAACTGTATGATGATGCAAGAACTAAATAGACCTACATAGGGAGTAGGAACGATGTCGTCTGATCAAGAGTCTTGTAAACATGAAATAGTTTACTTTGGAGTAACAAATCTTAATTTTGATAGAAGAACTATAGGTTCTGTTGACATATGGCGTTGTGCGAAGTGCAAAAAGATCTTTTGTGAAGAAAAACAACTGGGAATAGAAAGCATAGTTGACTATGTTGGCATGCCAAAAATTTCTTCAGATCAGAAATGGACTGTTCTTTTATGTAATCTAAAAAAACATAAAGAAAAATGGAAGCTTGTTAAAATTAAGAAAGAAGACGAAATTCAACACGAGTGCTTAGATGAAAAAATCATAATGCTAAAGGTACAAGATTTTAAAATTCAGGATGATAAACACTGGAATTTCTTAATCGAAAACTCTGTCAATAAGGCTATAGAGATCTAGTTACAGCATGAATCTACAAGTTAATATTAATAATGTCCATGGCAGCCCGATGGCTGCCAAAATAACTGGTACTTTCACTATTGACAATCACTTGTTCAAGTTTAGCGCTATAGCATTTGGACGTATAGGTGGGCAAAACATAGGCGCAAAAATTTCGAAATCCACTCAAAAAGAGATTGTTAAGCTTGGATATGACATAGATGAGGTCATAAATGAGCTACAACAGAAGCTCGTGAAAGGCGACATCACTCTTCCTGAAGGAATCAAAAGAGATTCCTTTGCAGACGACTAGAACTGAGCCTCTTCTAATGCTTTATGACAAGAACAGCTTCGTTGTTGTGGAATATAGTCGAACATTGCCCCTAGCATCTTTTTTGTAGTTTGTACATTTTTTGATAATGTCTCTAAAACTTCTTTTGCAGTAACTGGCTTATCTGCCCATACATCATAATCGGTTACAGTTGAAATTGAAGCATAACACATTTGTGCCTCCCTAGCTAGTTGACATTCGGGAACAAGCGTCATTCCTATTATATCGGCTCCTATGGTATTCTTGTAGAATTTTGACTCGGCCCTTGTGGAAAATCTTGGTCCCTCGATACAAACGTACGTTGCATCTCTATGAAGATGAAGATTAATTGCTTTTGCCGCGTTATTGATGGCATTTTGAAGCTCCGGGCAAAACGGATCTGCTACTGATATATGAATTACCTTTTCATCTTCGAAAAATGTGTATTTTCTTGACTTTGTAAAATCAATAAACTGCGATGGGAGAACGAAATCTCCAGGTTTCATCTCCTGTCTTAGACTTCCCACAGCAGACGGTGCAATGATTCTCTTAACTCCCATCTCTTTGAATGCCCAAATATTTGCTCTAAAATTGATAAGATGTGGCGGAATAGTGTGTTTCTTACCATGTCTTGGCATGAATGCAACTCTCCTTCCATTGTAGATACCTACCATTATGGAATCTGAAGTCTTTCCAAAAGGTGTCTTTACAGTAATCTCTTTACTCTCACTTAGTAATCCAGAATCATAGACTCCAGTTCCTCCAAAAATACCAATTTCTGCTTGCTCTGTCAATATTTCACCAATGACTTGTATCTATAATTCTTAATTTCTTTAGATCCTGTCAGATCAGTTAGTTCAATAATAAAAGCAAAGCCTGCTACTATTCCACCTAACTTTTCGACTAGTTTTGCAGCCGCTCTGGCTGTTCCTCCCGTTGCCAATAAATCATCACAAATGAAAACTCTTTGACCCTTCTTTACCGCATCATTTTGAATTTCCATTGTTGCAGTTCCATATTCTATGCTATATGTGATCTTATGAGTTGCACCAGGCAATTTTCCCTGTTTCCTAATCATTATCATTCCTTTGTTATACCTAAGTGCAAGCGCACATGCTAATGGAAATCCACGAGATTCTATCCCAGCAAATAGGTCGGCATCATTTGGATGAATAACCTTGGTGAACTCATCAACTACAAGAGAAAGTGCTGCAGGATCTTTTAAAAGTGGACTTATATCTCTGAAGAGAATTCCTTTTTTAGGAAAGTCAGGTATCTCTGCAA
>MNFB01000075.1 GCA_001917995.1 Thaumarchaeota archaeon 13_1_40CM_4_38_7
CCACTTCTTCATCGTCCATAGAAAACGTAAAATGTTTGAAGTCTTCGGATGGAAAACATAAGTGGGTTCCGGTGAACAGGTGCTCAGACAAATGCTCCCTATGTGGTGAAATAATTCCACGTTACGCGCATTAGAAAAGCCCAGTTCTGCAATTATATTGTATTATTGGAAGCAAAACAGTTATCAAAAGATACTCAGAATCAGATTTTAAATATTATTTTTTAATATCGGATGACAAAATTTGCAATATATTAAATGGAGCTTTTCTCAAATCGATTTCTTTTGTTGCTGATACATAGATTGTATCATTTCCTGCAGGAAAGGTCATCAATACCACTTTTTCTCTATGTGAAACTGTGAAATTGACAGGTCCAAGATGTATGTCGTGCTCACGCCGCAGCCTTGCCATCAAGGCAATCTCCATGAGAACCATTTCAGACTCTTTTTGATCTACAAGCGGTTTTACACCCTGTTTTGGGCCTCCTTCAATTAACTTTCCTTTGTCATTTACTACCCCGACAAATCTTATGGTCGGGTCTACATCCATAATCTTTTTGCAAACATATTCCAAATTCTCTATTTTGCTTGCCACACAGTATTATCAAAACATGGTGTATTAATCATATTCACGGAGAATGCCAAAACGGAACTAGTTCCATTGCTCAAATTCCATCCTGCCTATATCTCCAAGTATCATAATGAAGTACGTGATGTAAGCTCGTTTGAAGTAGAACCTTGCTGCAAGAAAATCTTGCTAATCCTCGCAGTGCCATCCCCAGCAAGTTCATCCCTTTTGACATGCAAGGTTATACAGTTTCAGATGAGCCTATTCATCTTTATTTTTTTCAATATGAAATCATATTTTGTCCTATCTGCGATTTTTCACTATCACGGCATCAATATTGTTAACATTTTTGTTGCAAAAACGTCTTGAATTGATATATAATTTTTCTGCCAAGGGTTAGCATGAAAATAAGTGACAGTCTTTCAATGAATGACTCGGCACTAGTGTACAAATGTGTAGAGCATACCGTTTACATAATGCAGTTTATGGAAGGCAAAGAGAATTTGTTTGCACTAGGCAAAGTATTTCTCTGCTGTCTATTTCTAGGTGCACCATAGTATGACACAGGTAGAAAAGACTAGCAAGCTAAAAGAGATCAAAGAAACTCTATCTGGTGCAGTAGAGATAATTAGTCAGATAAGAGCCCCCGGAGTGCAGGAATCCTTTGGCAAAGTTATTGGAACTGCCATGATTGCAAAAGAAATCATAGAGGCCCTTAAAACCCCCGAGATGGTCAAAAACATTGAAAATTTTTGCCTAATTTCAGAAAACATCAACGAATCTGCCACAAAGCTACAGAATGTTCTAAATCAGATAGAAGAGACCGGAGCCATAAACGAAGCCAAAGGATTAATTAAATCAGCCAAAAGTACGATGGATTTGTTTGGCAATAACATCCAAGATCTTGGAGAAATGGGCTCTGCCATTAAAGGAGTCTTCAAATCTATTAGAACAGCACAGGAGATAATACACGCTATGAGATTTAACAACAAATCTTCTACATCAGAAGAAATAGTTGTGTCTCCATATGAAGCAGAAGAGTATCTAAAAATTGGCTGGCAGTATCTTGCAACTTTGCCTAATGGAAAAGTTGTTGTCAGAAAAGGGAGGGTCTAAAGCTTTGCGGCAAACCATGCATTTGAGTGAGCTATTATACTTTTTGGCTACATTTATTGCATACTGCACCATATGATGTTCGCCTGTATCGCTTGCTACAGATAGCGCCGCATCTAATACACCGTTGTACTTTCTTGTTTTCTTCGGTCTCAAAAAAGACGCTCAATGCGTATAATAAAAAATATTTGCTATTTTAGAAGTTGTATGTCTTGGCTTGTTAACTTGCTTGACGCACTTAACTGGAGTCTAATCTAACTCAAATTTTGGAACCTCATCTTCTTCTAGATTGATTTTATTGATTTTTGGTTTTGTTATTTTTGATGAATTTACTTGCCTTCACTTGCCCTCTGTTGTGGGCTTTCGTTTGCTTCAGAATTTGTTTCATTGGGCTTTGTTATGGCATTTATTGCCTCGTTGATTTTTTCAGATGCGGTTTCTTGCCTCTGTTCATTTCCTTCTATGGCAGATTGTCTTAGGTGAATTGTAATTGCCAACGCAGAAATCACAATAGCAACTGCAATGCCAGAAATAATTGCTACCTTTGCTGGTTTTTTCAACGATCAATGAACCTGCATATAGTATAAATTATTTTTTCCACTTTTGCTTTAGGTTCTGTCAGTTGATAGCTAATTCTAATTCTCGTTTTCAGATGGTTTTCGGGGTTCTTTGACAGGTTCTTCAAAATCAAGTGCAATGTGTTTTAGGGCAGACTTTAGACCTTTCAGAATGTTTTTACCCAAAAATTCTTCTTTTGCCACTAAAACTATTACGTGTTCATCACATAAAAATATTATGTAATTTCTAGACCTCTACTGACTTTCTGCTTGCGTTTTGAATCAGTGTAATCCATTATTGTCTTATACAGATTCACAACATGTTTACCTAGAGGCTTTTCGTTTTCTTGAAATTATCACGCTTTGGATTGAGTACAATACAATAAACGCAATTTGGCACAACTCAATTGGAAGTGCAGAGCCGCCAATGATTCCAAGACCCCCTTGAGGTCCCCTTGGTACCTCTCTTGAAAAATTTCCTTCAGATATTCCTTCTCGTGTAAAATTACCAGGCGGCATATTACCCTGCGGTATTCCACCTTGCATGTTTCCCTCCGGCAAAAGATGCAGTCTACTTGTAAAGTATAATATCGTAAACACTGCAGTTCCTGCAATTCCAATTATCTGCCACACCTTACCCCATCGTTTTATGACTGGCACTGCCCAAAAGACTTGCAATACTCCGCCAACTAGGAAAAGTATTCTCTGTCCCACATCATGTGAAAGTGATCGCGGTGCCATAGTTATGTGCAATATTCCTGCAATCACTGTAGTACATGCAGCTGCAAAAGAAAGCAACAGGATCATCCCGTCTTTTCCTATAGCTTTGCTCATCTCTTGCACCCGATAGTGGCAGTCATAATTTATTATCTAAGAACCTTAGGTAACAGGTGTCACAATACTTTATTACTTGAAGTTAGATGGATGACTTTCGATTACAGTTCTGGCAAGATTTTTAGAGTATCTCATATGGTTCTAGTGGCTTTTTCGTAGTTTCATTGTGCCGCAGCCATTCAAGCGTCTTTGAAAACGAGTCAGCAAGTTCTGTTGTGGTAAGAACAGGGACCCCAAGTTCTACTGCTTTTCTCCTAATTTGGTATTCATCATACAACATTCCTACGTATTTTTCAAGTGTTGATGTACTTGGCACATTAATGATAAAGTTGATTTTTCGATCATATAGAAGGTCTGCGATGTTTGGCTTTCTTTGTGGCTCACTGATTTTGTATACCACATCAACGTTTCCTATTCTTTTATCTGAGAGAAATTCTGCGGTGTGCTCTGTTGCAAGAAGCTTGTATCCTAAACTCTTGAGAAGCAAGGCAGTCTGGAGGAGTTTTTCTTTGTTTTCTGAGCCACCGGCAGTTATCAGGCCAGTGCCTTCTTTTGGAAGCGAATACCCCACAGATATCAATCCTTTAGATAACGCATCATAGAAGCTGTCTCCAAAGCACGCAGCCTCACCTGTAGACTGCATCTCAACACCTAGTATGATATCGGCACCTTCTAACTGCATAAACGAAAACTGGGGTACCTTGATTCCATAGGAGTGTATCTTTCGCCACCTGTCCTTTGGAACTTTTGGCAGTTCTTTTCCTAAAACAGCACCTGCTGCAAGATTAATTAGATTCATCTTGACAAATTTTGAGACAAAAGGCATAGAACGCGACGCCCGTATGTTAAGCTCAATTACATAGACCATGTCAGAGTTTATCAAAAACTGCAGATTAAACGGCCCTTTTATCTTAAATGCAGTGGCAATTTTATTTGTATAATCAAGTATGGTCTCTGTAACTTTGTTGCTAAGACTCCAGGGTGGGATACACATCATGGAATCACCTGAGTGAATTCCAGCACCTTCGATGTGTTCTACTATTGCTCCGATGATAACATGCTTGCCATCAGACACTCCGTCTACTTCAGCCTCTAGTGAATTTAGCATAAATTTTGTAATAACAACTGGATAGTCAGGCGAGACCAACGCTGCCTGTTCCAAATATTTTTTGAGCTGTTGTTCTGACCAAACTACTTTCATTGCAGCACCACTTAATACATAAGATGGCCTGACAAGTACTGGATATCCCACTTTGGCTGCAAATTTTTTGGCGTCAGACAGACTAGAAAATGCCTGCCAAGGTGGTTGCAATATTCGTAATTCATCTAGTACCTTGCTAAATGATGATCGGTTTTCTGCCCGGTCAATATCCTCATATGATGTTCCAATTATCTTGATGCCATTTTTTGCAAGCTTTGGGGTAAGATTGTTTGCAGTCTGGCCTCCTACTGCTGTTACTATACCAGTTAATTTTTCAAATTCTGCAATATCAAGTATCCTCTCAAGGGTTAGCTCTTCAAAGTACAGTCTATCACATATATCATAGTCTGTAGATACCGTCTCAGGGTTGCAGTTTATTACAGAGACTTCTTTTACTCCGTTTGCTTTAAGACCCCACACCATATTTACAGTTCCCCAGTCAAACTCTACGCTGCTTCCTATGCGGTAGGGTCCTGCACCTAGCACAGCTATCTTTTCATTTTGTGAAGATATCTCAAAGTCATTTACGTTTCCGCCATATGTCAAGTACAGATAGTTAGTCTTTGCAGGCCACTCTGCTGCTAAAGTATCTACTTGCTTTACAACTGGTACAATTCCTGCGTCTTTTCTTATCTTGCGGATTTCAAGATCGTCTTTTGATACAAGCCTTCCGATTTGCTTGTCTGAGAATCCAAGCTTCTTTGCTTCACGTAATGCTTTTGTGTCAAGTTTTGATTCTGTGAGCTTTTTTTCTGCTTCTACTATGTTTCGAATTTTTTCTATAAACCATGGGTCTATTGATGACAACTTGTAGATGTGCTCAATTGAAATTCCCTGCCTTAGAGCAGCAGCCACATGATACAGTATCAAATCATCTGGGTTTTGCAGTTTGTTTTCCAATTCCTCGACATCATAGGTTTTGTCAGATATCCTGTTTGCTACAAGGCCATCGTTTCCGATTTCAAGCATCCTAATTGACTTTTGCAAAGATTCTTCAAAGCACAGTCCTATTGCCATGACCTCGCCCACTGATTTCATTGTAGGGCCCAAGCTGCGATTTGCAAGCTCAAACTTACCAAAGTCCCACCTTGGATGCTTGCATACTATATAGTCAAGTGATGGCTCAAAGCACGCAGTCGTGGTTTTAGTTATTCGGTTTACAAGCTCAGGTAACATGTATCCCATTGCAATTTTTGCTGCCATGTATGCTATTGGATATCCAGTGGCTTTGCTTGCAAGCGCAGAAGATCGTGAGAGTCTTGGGTTCATCTCAATTGCAACATACTTGTCAGAATCAGGATCTAGTGCAAACTGGATATTACATTCACCAACAATTCCAACATGCTTTGCTGCACGCAATGCTGCCGACCTTAACATCTGATATTCATAGTTGTCAAGTGTCTGAGAAGGGGCAACTACAATGTTATCACCAGTGTGTACACGCATTGAAAGGACGTTTTCCATGTTGCATATGATTACGTTATTTCCGTGGTAGTCTGCCATTACCTCATATTCTATTTGCTTCCAGTGACCTACGTATTCTTCAATTAGAACTTGCCCCACAAGGCTTGCAGTAAGACCTCGTGCAACAATTTCGTGAAGCTCGATTTCATTGTGAGCTACTCCGCCACCTTTTCCGCCCAGGGTATATGCGACACGTACGATTACAGGGTATCCTAGCTCGTTTGCAATGTTTTTTGCTTCCTCAAAATTGTAAACTGTCTTGCTTTTTAAAACAGGAACTCCGCACTCTATCATGGCATCTTTGAATCGTTGCCTGTCTTCAGTTGCCTCAATTCCTTTAATCTGGGTTCCTAGTACTCGAACTCCATATTTTTTGAGTATACCAAGTTCTTCTAGTTTGACACCACAGTTAAGTGCAGTCTGCCCACCAAAGCCCAGCATCAGCCCGTCTGGCCTTTCTGATTCTATAATAGACTCGACATACTCTGGGTTTACCGGAATAGAATAGACCTTGTCTGCAAATCTTGTATCAGTCTGGATTGTTGCAATGTTTGGGTTTACAAGTATGCTTTTGATTCCTTCTTCTTTTATGGCTTTGAGGCATTGAGAACCGGAGTAGTCAAATTGACGGTCACTTGGTGACTCTCGCCTGCTTCTCCGATTTTAATTGCCCCACTGCCTAAAACTAGAATCTTCTTTAGTGACTCATCTTTTGGCATTTTCCTCCCCTACGAGTTTCTTGAGCTCTTCAAAAACAAACATACAATCAAAAGGTCCAGGTGATGCTTCGGGATGAAACTGTACAGCTATAATTTTCTTTTCTTTGTGTTTTATTCCCTCAACTGTTTTATCATCTGTGTTTGTAAACCATAGTTTGAAATCAGTTTTCTTTAACGAATCAGGGTCTATACAGTATCCGTGATTCTGACTTGTGACATAGACTTGGTTGTTGTCTAAATCAATGCAGGATTTGTTCTGTCCACGGTGACCATACTTGAGCTTGTAAGTGTTTGCGCCTCCTGCAAGTCCCAAGATTTGTGCGCCAAGGCATATTCCAAGAGTTGGAACATTTTTCTCAATGAGTGTCTTTGCCGTTTTCATGGTGTCAGCGCATTTTACTGGGTCTCCTGGTCCGTTAGATAACACAACTCCTTTCGGATTGTAGGCAAGAATTTTTTCAGCTGAATAATTCCAAGGAACGCGTATTACTTTGTACCCTAGTTTTCGGACATTTCTCAATATTGCATTTTTTACACCAGTGTCTACAACTACGATAGAATCAATACCTGTTCCGTAAATTTGTGGCTCTTTTGTGGAAACTGCGCCCATGAATTCTTCATCGTTATACTTTTTGGCTGATTCAAGTTTCTTTTTTAAATCTTGTTCGTCGATTTCCTTGTCAGATACAGCAAGCGCTGCCATCATCACGCCTTTTGTTCGAAGTTTTACAGTCAGGGCACGTGTGTCAATTCCTGAAATTCCTGGAATCTTTTCGTTATAGAGCCACTCGTCAAGTGTCATTACCATATTCCAATGGCTTGCCATCATGGAAAGCTCATGTATAACAAGACCCCGTGGCTGAATTTTGTCTGATTCAAAGAATTTTCTAATCCCGTCTGTGTCTTTAATTGACGGGTCAGGTACTCCATAATTTCCTACCAATGGATACGTTAGTGCAAGAATCTGCCCGCTGTATGATGGGTCAGTCAATGCTTCGGTGTAACCAACCATTCCTGTGTTAAAGACTGCTTCACCAAATACTGTAGTTGTGTAACCAAAACCCATTCCGTCAAAAACAGCCCCATCTTCCAAAATAAGCTTACCAAACTTGTTTACATGTTTGGCCTTTTTTGTTGGAATTTTTGAGACCCTCACCAAGTGCAGGGTATTAGGAATTTAAGTTTTATGATACTGCAATCTTGCGCTCTTATCTGTGTTAGATTTTATGAATTTAGTTCAAAAACTACAGAGCTCGGAATTGCTCGCTCCACTTGTAGTAGGCACGAATCATTTCCATGCTGACACTTGGTTTACGTCGTGTTATGATTTCCTTAAAGTCAGGCATGGTAATCTGTCTTGGCTGTGATTGTGCCTCACCTAGTACCGAATCTCCAAAGTTTGGTGAGTGAAACAAGTCATTTACCACCATCAATTGAGCTGACTGGCAGATATCTTTGATATCGCTTGCACTGTATCCGTCTGCGAGTTTTGCCAGTTCAGCTGATTTTACTTTGTCATCTTTGTTAAGCGGTGAAGTATAGAGATCAAACAAGTTTACTCTTGCTTCAAGAGTTGGAAGTGATACATAGATTCTCTTTGTAAATCTTCTAAGAAACGGCCAGTCAAGAGTCCACGGTTTGTTTGTTGCACCAATGACATAGAGTTTGAGATCTTTTCCTTTTCCGTTGATTCCATCCATTTCAGTCAAGAACTGGTTTTTCACACGAATCTCTCCGCCGACTTCGCTGCTGCGGTTTCCAAGGAGTGAATCTACCTCATCGATAAACAATATTACAGGAAGCCCTTCTTTTTCAGCCATTCCTCTTGCTAATGAAAATAATTTTGAAACGTTTTTTTCTGCTTCACCCAACCACTTGCTCATCATTGAAGCAGCGTCTACGTTGATAAAGTAGCCAGCAATTTCGCTTGCAGTAGCTGCTGCAAGTATTGTCTTTCCACAACCAGGCGGACCATAAAGCAACATACCTCTTGGCCATCCAAGTGGGAAAAGATCTGGTCTTTTTGCAGGATATACAATTGATTCTCTAAGCGCACTTTTGGCATCATCAAGTCCTATGACTTCGGCCCAGCTCACATTTGGTTTTTCCTTCATTACTAGTGAATCAAACTCGTTTCTAGTCAGAGCCTGTTTTTGCTCTTCAGGGCTTGCCTTGGCATCTACCACTGGCTCAATATCGACATTGTTCATCTGGAGTGCTTTGATACGATTTTGGTATGCCGCCATGCGTTCTTGGTATACTCTGTTTAGCTTGCTTTCAGGATATAGGTTAATTAGCTTGTTCAGAGATTCAATTGCCCTCTGATAGTTTGAAATTGCCATTCCGCGTGCCCCCTGAGAATCAAGCTTTATTGCCTCTGCGGCAAACCTACTTGCGCTATTTTCCAATTCTTGCGGGGCTAGACTCATAATCTCACAACTAGATCTCAACTGGGGTTCTTTCAAGGTAATCACTAGTGTGAATTCGTCTAGCAGGATTAGTTAAATTAATTGGACTTGGCTCGACCTTGGATGTCTCTTGTATAGATTCAGTCTTGGAAGACGCGGGTCTTGCAAGTGGAATTTTAAAATCATCGAGTTTTGTTTGAATGTCTTTCCCAAGTGTTAGGTTACAGGTCACCTCATGATGAAGTGTTTGAATTTGTTGCAGGGCCACCTCTGCAGATATGACCAAGTCTTCAAGCTCGTCTTTTAGAGTATTTACAGAGTTTGCAGCATGCATTATTATGCCAATAAAGTCTTCCAAGAATATCTTCAGATCACGCTTGTCTTGATATTTTGTTAAAAGATACTCTGCAGCAAGAATGACTTGTCTCAAATCTTTTAATTCTTCAACTGAAAGTGTTTCAACGAAATTATCATCTTTGTCTTTTCCCGTTTGAGTAATTTTTTGCTCTACTTTTTCTGATAGCTTGCGAATTTTTGCAAGATAATTAGATATCTCTTCTGCAGACTCGTTCTTAAAATTTAACACGAGGTGGCCTTACGAGAAATCTAAATTAGGGAACTGCTTGCATATTTTAGAGTCGGCAATCAACTTCGCTTCATCTAAGAGTCTTTGTGACATCGCATTTGCCTGGCCAAAGTCCAAATTCGAGCTTGCAAGATGTGCTGCATCTATTATAATTCCTCCAATAAGAAGAGACAGTTCTCCTAATTGAAAATCCAGAACTGGTACAAGCGTTAACAGTCTTGACCTAATCGTTCTCACTATTGATATTGCAGGTGATAGAACTGTAGTGACATTGCCCAACCCTACGACAGAATCTAAGCTTCGCCTCACTTGCCGCATGGATTCTATTGAATATGAGATTTCAAGCTCATGTCTTATTTGATTCCCAAGTGTCTCTATGGATTCTTTACCTCCATCTACCTTTCCATATAGCTCCAAGTTGCCCTCGTTGAGTTCTTGTTTTCTTTGTATTAGTATATCCAAAATAGAATCCACAGTCTCAGTAGCATAGTCTATCCTAGGTTTGATCGTATAGGCACGGACTAGCTGATTCTTAGTTTCATTTTCGATTATCCATTTTGATTGAATTACCATTTTCAATAACAAGATTAGGTTTTCGTTTATCAAACCCTTGTTACAACAAGTTCTGTCACCGTAGTAACCGTGGCTGGGGATACAGCTTAGTATTTTTTCAAGCCTTTGTTCAATGAATTTAGCTATTCAGCTTACCTTCTAACCATATGATCTCGTTCATGGTAAAAGGTCAGGATCTTGCAGTAAGTCTAGAGGAGTTTGGGTTAAGCAAATACGAGGCACAGGCCTATGTAACCCTCATTACAAAGGGAACTATTTCTGCAAGTGAGCTTGCCTATTATTCCAATTTACCGCGAACAAAAGTTTATCCTATTTTGCTCAAGCTTGAAAAAAAGAAGATTGCAATCATATCAAAAAGCAAACCCATAATGTGTACTGCAATAGCTCCAGAAGATGCTTTTGACGAAATAATACATGATCAGATAAATCATGTAAACGCAATGAATAACCTAATTACAAAATTAAAACGACTAAGCGAGGATAGTAAAAAGGCAAGAGGTTCGGAAGAAAAAAGATATTTCCATTTGGCCCCAAATTATGTCTTCAAACAATTTCAATCCATGATAGGCGGTTCCAAGACCTCGATTCATGCAATAGTGGATTCGTGGGGACTAAATCTTTTATCCCAATGCAAGGATACACTGATTCACCAGCTTAGAAAAAATATTGACATAAAAATAGTACTGCCTGCCAATCTAGTTGGAACTGAGACATTTCGTGAGCTTCCTGTAGGTGTCAAGCTAAAGACTTCAGATATTTCCCAAAACGTGATAATATTTGACGATTCAGAAATTCTTATGATAAACAGCAATAACGGCAAAGGTGCAATATTTCTATCCACAGACGTGCTTGGAACAAACCAAGTCAAAACCTTTGATCAAGTATGGAAAGGAGCAATCAAGATAGGCAATTTAGTAGATATGACAAAAAGTGATGCGCAAGAGACCCTCAAGGCAATTCAGCTAATTTCAGAAAATGGCCTTGGATTTGTGCTCAACTCCATATTGAATTCAAAGAATAAAGGAATTGATTTATTGACGTTTCTAGAAAAAAATGGTCTTGACCTAAAATCAAAGACACTTGCTGAGATAATATCCCTAGTTGACTCTACTCTTGATATGACATGCTCAGGCCATCTTCATTATGATGCAAATGGAAATCATTTTGTAATAGAGTCCAAAGTAAATAGCGGGCACTCTATCCCTTGGGCTTTGCTACTTGAGGGATACCTAAACAGGAACGGAATTAAAACCAAGATGATTTACAACGACCACCAACACACTGGTGAGAAAATACACATCAAGGTAGATTCTAAAATTAATATCAATTAATTTTCTATTTGTAACTAACCAAGGGAAAATACTTATATGTATTTAAAATACTAGTCGGATAATGAATAGAGCCGTTCTTAAGATATCAAGTGTTGCAATAATGTCTGTTCTTGTATTGACATTTGTGGCATCAGGCGCACCGGCTTATGCAGTTTATGGACATGGCTCATCTTACGGTCCTCAATTTGGAATTACAACAAACTATGTGTACAAAGATGGTCTTACGGTAAATGGAAACCCAATTGATATTTCAAAGTATACGCAGACAATTAAAACTCAGAAAATCTACGTAAACGATCCTTCCGATATTACTCTAAAGATATATGACAATGCTGGACCTCAAGCAACTCAGCACGCCACACTATATCTGAACATAAGAGGCGATTACCCATCTGTCTATGATAGTAACACATGGATAGACTATGACAAGACCACTGGTGTTTCAATACACGACCCAAACCACATATTCAAAAGCGTAACTGCTAGCGTCTCATATGATAACACGTACATGTATGTTACCTTCCACATAGTTTCTCAATCCCCAATGAAGACATCACATATGATTATCAGAGCGTGGGATTTCAGATTGGCACACACAGAAGTCATTGTCCAGAATGCAATCAAAATTACGTACCTGCCGTTTCAATTCTCTAGAGCAGACTAGACACGGACTAATTTCTCTATTAATATCAATGCACCATACAACTTCCTTTGATTGTAACTTTATAATATCATAGAATTTATCACATTTGAGAATGCAAATTCCAAGTGAGTTTAACCCAAAACAGATTGAACGGGAAGTTAAAAGTCAGTTGTCATCTGTTGATTTGGAGAAATTAATTTTCAATTCTCCAAACAAAACAAAAAAGATTGCTTTCATAGAAGGCCCTCCAACAATGAATGGTACCCCACACGCAGGCCATCTGCGTGGAAGGGTAATCAAGGATTTATGGTACAGGTACATGACATTACGTGGTCACAAGGTAATATTTAACGCAGGCTGGGACACACAAGGACTTCCAGTTGAGCTACAGGCAGAAAAAGAACTTGGAGTGTCAGGAAACAAGTCGCAGGTCATAGAATCAGTAGGAATTGAAAAAATAGTTTCAGAGTGCAAAAAAATAGTTCATCAGTTTCACGAAATATGGGTTGAAGCTGACAATCTTTTAGGAATGTCGTTTAATCAAAAAAATGCTTATTGGACCTACAAAGATGAATACATTGAACGCGAATGGCAGTATCTAAAAAGAGCTCACGAAATTGGAATACTGTCAGAGAGTTACAAGGTAGTAGCATACTGTCCTAGCTGCCAGACCTCGCTTAGCCATGCTGAGGTAAACCAAGGCTATGAGACAGTGCAAGATCCCTCCCTTTACTATAAAGTAAAGCTGCAAGACGAGGACTTGTATCTGATTGTCTGGACTACAATGCCGTTTACACTTGTAACTGATGCTATGGTTGGAGTCAATCCAGATGAGAATTATGTCCATGTAAAGGTGGGAAATGAAACTTGGATTGTTGGGGAAAAACGTCTTGAGGAATTTATGAAGGAAGTTAGAATCGAAGATTATACTGTTGTTAAAACTGTAAAAGGCAATTCTTTGGAAAAGAAAAAGTACAAACACCCTCTATTAGATGAGATCCCTGGATTACAAGAGCGTTCAATACTTCCTCAATTCCACTTTGTTGTGGCAGAAAGTTTTGTGGATATTCAAACAGGGAGTGGATTAGTACACTTGTCACCTCCAAACGGTGAAGAAGACTTCGAGATAGGCAATAAAAGAAAGGTTCCGATGTTCAACCCAATAGATGATGAAGCAAAATTCACAAAAGACGCTGGAGTCTACTCAGGTCTTTTTGTTAGAGATGCCGATGAAAAGATTGTCAGTTCCCTAAAAGATAGAGGAGCCCTAGTAAGAATTGGAAAAATCAAACATCAGTATCCATTATGCTGGAGGTCACAGCACAAGCTTTTATGGCTTGCAAGAAGAGGTTTCTTTTATTTTCTTGACAGGCTTGGTGACAAGGCAGTACAGGCAGCTGAAAAAGTAGAATATTTCTTTGATCCACCACGTAACAGATTTGTCGAGATAATAAAAGACAAACATCCGTGGTGCATTTCAAGAGAACGTATTTGGGGTTGTCCCTTGCCTCTGTGGAAGTGCAAGAATTGTGGTAATCAGAGGTGGTTTTTCTCAAGAAATGAGATAACCAAGGCATCGTCTGAGTTACCAGATGGACCAAACTTTGAGCTGCACAAACCATGGATAGACAATGTAGTCATAAAATGCGATAAATGTCACTCAAAAATGGAAAGAGAGCAATTCGTTTTGGACACATGGCACAATAGCGGCGCTGCACCTTTTGCCTCCCTAACTGATGCAGAATACAAGGAATACATTCCAGCTGTCTTTCTTACGGAAGGAATTGATCAAACTAGGGGATGGGCTTACACTTTATTGATAGAAAATGTTCTCATCAACGATGCCCCTGTTGCACCCTTCAAGTCATTTCTGTTTCAGGGCCACGTACTTGATAAAAACGGCAACAAGATGAGTAAGAGTTTAGGAAATGTTATCGATGCAATGGAGTTGCTTGCAAAATATCCTGTTGATTTGATTAGACTGTATTTCATATGGAAGTCAAGTCCTATTGAACCCCTTAATTTTAGCACTGATGAGCTTGTAGCAAGACCTTACCAAATTCTAAGCACACTATATCATTTGCATCTATACTTTAAACAAAATAGCGAATACGACAAGTATGATAAAACATACACTGTACACTGGGCCAAAAAGAAAAATCTTTTAACAGAATCTGAAATCTGGATTTTATCAAAACTTCAAAAGCTAATTGCCGGAGTCATTGAATCACAGGACAGGTGTAGATTTCATGAAGCTGCAAAAGCAATTGACGATTTTGTGATAAATTCTCTAAGTCAAATCTACATCCCAATCACGCGCGAGGAATTATGGACAGAAGACGAATCACAAAGAGAAAGAAGGCTTGCCGTATACGCAGTGCTTGCTGAGATTTTAAGAATATTGGATATAATAATTCATCCAATATGCCCTTTTACCACACAGTATTTGTACGGCATCATGTTTTCGGAAAAAAGCAACATACTCTTAGAAGACTTTGCCGCCCCACAAAAATCACTCGTAAATGACACCATTGAGGAATCTTTTGATTTGATGCAAGAAGCTGTATCTGTTGCGTCTGCTGCACGAATGAAAGGCAAGCTAAAAAGGAGATGGCCGCTAAGTGAAGCAATTATTTGTGTGGCGCCAACGCAGAAGGCAAAGCTTGAGTCTCTTTCAAATAAGATAATCGCTCAGATGAACATAGAGAAATACAAGATAATAGAACTGCAAAAATCTGAAGGTCTTGAACTTGTTTCAAATCTTATGAAAGCTGGTTTGCCAATTGTTCCAAAGATTGAGCTTGAACGCAAGAAGATAGGCCCCAAGGCAAAACAAGACATGGCAAAACTTGTAACCAAGTTTTCTCAGACAGAACCTCAGGTAATTTTAGATGGATTACTAAAAAAAGGAGTATTTGTTTTTGATTTGGATGGTAACAAACTTGAGCTTGCAAAAGATGACTTTGTAATAGATTTTGCAGAGCGTGAAGGTTACGCTATGGCAAGCAGAGATTCTCTAATTGTTTTTATCAGTACAGCACGAAATCGCGAAATGATGGCGCGTGGGTTAATACGTGATATCGCAAGACGATTACAGGTATTAAGAAAAGAACGTGGCTACAATCCAACTGATGTCTTAGAATTGGCCTATGTACTGGGATTAGACGGCGAGTCCCTTGAAATGGCCAAGGAAAAGCAATCAGAGCTTGCTTTTTTGGTTAGAGTAAAGAGAATCGAATTTTCTGATAAAGCAGAAAGCTACAAGGATGAAGACATTGATGGTCAAAAGATCCAAATCTCAGTGGAGTAGGCTTGTAACAATTCGATTAAATAATTCGACTGTGATTTACCAATATGCCAAAACAGATAACTCTTGACGGATGGCTGTTATCTCATTTTGAGATACTGTTAAAGAAAGGTTCCGCCCATGTTGCAAGAACCAAAACTCCTATCGTATTGTATAGAAGTGTGTTAGAAGAGGAAGAAGACTCGTATCAAGAGACTGTTTGCACACTGACTGAAGGTTATGCCATTGTCCAAGTTGTTACCTCAGGTGGTGGAATAGTTCCAAGCTTTCAGCAGCAGCTTGTATTTACAATAGATGAATTTCCGGCATGGCTTATGCGAAAAAGTAGAGACTTTTTATTGCAGTGCGTAGACCTTCTTGAAGACCAGTTCAAGTAGCTGATTTTCCAATATTGGATAATGTATAAAAAAGAAACTGTAGGCCGGTGTTGGGGTTGTGTGGCCGTGTGAGCACGGATCAGCCCACAGTTTCATGGTTTCTAGAACAATACTATGATAAATAATCACTTGTCAGTATTATTTGAGGACGGACTTGCTGTGCGCTACATGTCTCCTTCGTAACATGGCAGAATTGATCGCAAATATGCCCCCAAAACTGCTGATCAGGGGTAATTTCCATAGTGGGTGACTAACAGATTATAAAGACCGTAAAAATGAAAAGTTTCCATGCGGTTACTTGAATATCAAGCGAAGTCATTATTTTCAGATTACACAATTCCCATTCCCAAAGGATACACGTCTATCGACATTGAACAGGGCCGCAAAGATGCATCCGCACTTGGATATCCATTTGTAATAAAAGCGCAGATGGCAGTTGGCGGAAGAGGAAAAGCTGGAGCCATTCAAAAGTGTCATAACGCAGATGAGTTTCAGCTCAAGTATCCTGAAATCATGCAAAAAGTTGTCAAAGGTGAAAAGACGCAAGCAATTTTGCTTGAAAAGATGGCAGATATCAAAAAAGAACTTTACTTGTCGTTATTTCTAAACAGAGGTAAGAGATGTTATACAATAATTTCTTCGTCAGAAGGTGGTGTAGAAATCGAGTCGGTAAAAAACCAAGTAATACGTGAAGTCGGACTTGGAGACGTAGACACTAAAACAGCTGAAGAGGTAGGAAAGGAAATTGGACTCAAAGACAAGACTCTTTCTCAGTTTGTTGAGATTCTTCAAAAGTTATCCAAGATTACAGTAGAAAAAGAAGCCGAACTTGCAGAAATTAATCCACTTGCAGTTCTAAAAGATGACTCTCTTCTTGCTTTAGATGGCAAGGTGATAATTGATGATAATGCAATGTTTAGACATGATGAGTTACGTAAATTCCAAGAGGTCTCAGAACTTGAGGAACGCGCAGAAAAAAGTGGATTTTCTCTAGTTGAATTAGATGGAAATATGGCAGTAGTTGGAAATGGAGCGGGTCTTGTCATGTCAACTCTAGATATGTTATCTGATCATGGGGGCAAGCCTGCATGTTTCCTAGATGTGGGCGGGGGTGCTACAACAGATACAGTATATGAAGCGCTTACTTTGATAAGCAAGATGAAAAAAGTAAAGGGAATACTTGTAAATCTGTATGGAGGCATAGTCAAAACTACTACGGTAGCTACAGCCTTTATCAAAGCATATGAAAACAAAGTGATTGATGTCCCAGTTTTTGCCAGGATGTCCGGTGCCGAGGCTGATAGATCAAAAGAGATGCTCAAAGGCTCAAGGACGAAAATGTTTGATACAATTGAAGAAGCGATAAATAATGCTGTAATTGAGGTAAATAAAAATGGTTGATCTTTTTGAATTACTAGTAGGAAAAGAGGGCGAAAAAGATTACCAGAAAAAACCTGTGATTGTACAGGGGATAACGGGAAAGTTTGGATCATTTCATACTCAACAAATGTTAGCATATGGGACAAATATTGTAGCTGGCGTTACACCAGGGAAAGGCGGTCAAAAAATCGAAGGAGTTCCAATTTATGAAACAATGAAGGATGCAGTAAACTCAAGTGGCGCCAAGATTTCAATAGTGTTTGTCCCTGCCAAATTCTTTCTCAGTGCAGCAGTAGAAGCTCTCGAAGCTGGAATCAAGTTACTAATTGCCATTCCAGAACATGTTCCAGTAAAAGATGCATTAACAATAGCAGATATGGCAAAAAAGAAAGATGCCATAATCATTGGCCCTAATACGCCTGGAATTATAATCCCTGGAATTATGAAGATAGGTATAATGCCTGCATCGCCATTCAAGCCTGGCAGGATTGCCGTAATTTCACGAAGTGGCACCTTGATGTACGAGGTTTCACACAATCTTTCACTTGCAAATTTTGGTCAGAGCATATGCTTAGGAATAGGAGGAGACCCCATTAATGGCACACCGCTTATTGAGGCGTTTGACCGAATTAGAGACGGGACAAATATAGACGGAGTAGTGGTAGTAGGAGAGATAGGTGGAGATGCCGAGGAGATGCTTGCCCAGCATATTATTGATACTAAATTTGACAAACCTGTTGTTGCGTATATTGCTGGAAGAGCAGCTCCCAAGGAAAAGAGGATGGGGCATGCGGGCGCCATAATTTATGGAAACTATGGTTCTTCCGAATCCAAGGTATCCATGTACACCAAGGCCAATGTGCCGGTAGCCAAGAGACCTGCAGAGATTCCCATGCTACTTGCTGGAAAGATAGGAAAGGGTAGAATCAAATAGCACATAATTCGAGGAATAGAAAATGCCAATCACAGATCCACTCAAGAAGCAGATAGCCCAGAGGGCAAGACTGTACTTTAAGGTCTGTTTTTCCTGCGGTGCAAAGAATCCCATGAGTGCGACTAGATGCCGCAAATGTAAAAACTCTTACCTGAGACTAAAGAACAGGACGCTTGGAATAAAGAAGTAACTTGTTTATAATTAACTTCAAAAATTATGACAATATTTCTGGTTCAAAATCACTGAAGCTTGCAAAGATAGCAACCAAAATTTCTAGAAAATATAAAATTAAAATTGCAGTTTGTCCGCCACAAAATGTATTATCTGAAGTAACAAAAACTTCGATACCTGTATTTGCACAACATGTTGATACTGCAAAAGCAGGAAGTACAACAGGTTACATAGTTCCAGAGCTAGTCAGAAAATCAGGAGCTAGTGGTTCGCTGATAAACCATAGTGAGCATAGAATTTCAAGCAAAGAGATCAAAGAATTGGTGTCCAGATTAAAAAGACTGAATATGATATCAGTCATATGTGTTAGAAACGTAGACGAGGCAAGAAGATACTCAAAACTAAATCCAAATTATATAGCAATTGAGCCTCCAGAGCTAATAGGAACTGGCAAGGCAGTTTCAAAAGAAAAACCTGAAATAATAACAAAATCCGTCAAAGCCGTCAAAGAGGCCAAGAATTCTACTCGTCTCCTCTGTGGTGCCGGCATTATATCTGGAGATGACGTCTCACGGGCGCTTGAGCTTGGTGCAAGGGGAATACTGGTAGCAAGTGGAATAGTCAAAGCCAGAAACTGGGAAAGAGCAATCGACGAATTTGCCCTATCTTTTAAGAACAGAAAAGTTTGATAATCCTAATTTAACAGAATGCGTGTATGAAGCCAATCTATTTTTTTGATGAAGGTGATGGCAAAAACAAGAAACTATTTGGTGGCAAGGGAACAGGTCTCATCGAAATGACGAGGTTGGGTCTTCCCGTACCGCCAGGATTTACAATTACAACTGCTGTATGTATCCAGTATTATGATAACAACAAAAAATTACCTCGAAATCTAATGTCAGAGGCCAAGCGAAATATTCAAAAAATTGAAAGAAAGACTGGCAAAAAATTTGGTTCCCTACAAAACCCACTCTTAGTTTCAGTCAGATCAGGTGCTGCAATATCAATGCCTGGTATGATGGACACAATTCTAAACTTGGGGCTAAACGATCAAACCGTAATAGGCCTTGCAAATACCAGTCAAAATCCCAGATTTGCATGGGATTCATATCGTAGATTTGTCCAACTGTTCGGAAAAGTAGTATTTGGAATAGAGGATAAACAATTTGACGAAATCTTACAAAATGCCAAAAGGCAACAAAATGTACAACAAGACCATGAACTCAGTGAGCAGTCGTTAAAAAAAATAGTTTCAGAATACAAATCAATTTGTCAGCGATACACAGGCAGGCCTTTCCCAGCAGATCCATATCAACAACTTGAGCTTGCAATTGAAGCAGTTTTTAAGAGTTGGATGGGAGAGAGGGCAATAGTATACAGAGAAAAATACAAGATCACAAAAGAAATAGCAAATGGTACTGCGGTAAATGTTGTCGCAATGATTTTTGGAAACATGGGCAATGACAGTGCCACTGGAGTAGTCTTTACACGAAATCCCTCGGATGGTACCAAAAAAATCTTTGGGGATTATCTCATCAATGCTCAAGGTGAAGATGTGGTAGCTGGGATTAGAACCCCGCAATCAATTGATGAGATGGCAAGGCAATTACCGCTCACTTATCAACAATTACTTAAAACATGTGAAAAGCTTGAAAGATATTTCAAGGAACCACAGGATATTGAATTTACAGTAGAAAAAGGTAGATTTTATCTTCTTCAAACACGCACAGCAAAAATGAATGCGGCTGGAATGATAAAAACGTCAGTTGATATGCTCAAAGAGAGATTGATAAAAAAAGATAAGGCAATTTTACGTCTTAATCCTGAAGACTTGGATCAGTTGTTACACAGGACCATTGACAATGAATCTGCCAAAAAATTCAATCCACTAACAAAAGGCATACCTGCATCCCCAGGGGCAGCTACTGGAGTGGCCATCTTTGATGTCAAAAAGGCAGTTCAGATGGGCGATGAAGGTGTAAGAGTGATTCTAGTAAGAGAAGAAACAAGGCCAGAGGATGTTCCTGCATTTTTTGCATCAGTTGGCATTTTAACAAGTCGTGGAGGAAAAACATCACATGCAGCAGTGGTTGCAAGAGGGATGGGAAAACCTTGCATTGTTGGCTGCAATGACATGCGAATAGATTATTCTGCAAAGAAACTTCTTGTCGATAGTAAAGCTATTTTGGAAGGAGATGTAATAACAATAGACGGAAGCAACGGAAATGTCTATGTAGGAGAGATTCCAACTGTTGAACCAAAATTAACAGACGATTTTAAGACCATACTTGGGTGGGCTCAGAAACTCAAAAAATTAGGGATAAGAGCAAATGCTGACACGCCCCAATCAGCTAAATTAGCGCGCGCATATGGTGCAGAGGGAATTGGTTTGTGTAGGACAGAACGAATGTTCAATGCTCGCGACAGACTACCGATTTTTGTTGAAATGATAATGGCAAAAACTGCGCCAGAAAGAAAGCAAGCCTTGGAAAAATTACGACTGGTACAAAAAGAGGATTTCAAAGAAATACTCAAGATAATGGAGGGACATCATGTAACAATCAGGTTGCTTGACCCTCCACTGCATGAGTTTCTCCCAAACATAGAAGAACTCTTAAACAAAATCCATTTGCTTGAGAAAAAGGGTTCTACAGATGAGACCACATCAACCCAAAGATTCCTCGATAGAGCAAAGGAACTAGCTGAAATTAATCCCATGATGGGACACAGAGGAGTTCGGATTGGAATCACATATCCAGAAATCTATGAAATGCAAGTTAGAGCAATATGCGAAGCAACTGCTGAGCTGATACGAGATAAAGCCAACGTCCATCCTCAGATAATGGTGCCACAGGTAGGGAGTATAAATGAACTAGATTACATCAAGAAAATTTACTATGACATAAAATCAGATGTTGAGGCCAAGTTTGGCATAAGGCTGAAAATTAATTTTGGCACCATGCTAGAGGTAGTTCGCGCGTGTCTTACGTCTGATGAACTTGCCAAAATTTCAGAATTTTTCAGTTTTGGAACAAACGATCTCACGCAAGCAGTATTTAGTTTCAGCAGAGAAGATGCAGAAGGCAAGTTTCTTTCAGAATATATTGAAAAAGAAATCATCAAAGAGAACCCGTTTGAATCATTGGATACAAGCGGCGTAGGCAGTTTAATGCAGATTGCAATATCTAAAGGTCGAAGTGTCAAGCCAAACCTCGAGATTGGGATATGCGGAGAGCATGGAGGTGACCCACGATCAGTCAAATTCTGCCACAAAGCTGGACTGTCATATGTTAGCGCTTCATCTCATCGAGTGCCCATAGCAATACTGGCTGCCGCACAAGCTACACTAGAAAAACAAGTCAAACCCAGAAAGTCAAGATCAAGATAGCTAGGCTAATTTAGCCATAGCAAAATGGATTTGAAATGGTTGCGAATAAATCACAACTGTATCATATGTTTTAAGATCCACGCCACTTAGATCATAGTTTTGGTCTCCAATACTTCCTTTTAGTTTACCCAAGTCGATGCCCGACGAAATATCATCGCCAGTTGTTATGTATACGTGTAGGTCAGGGCCGTTTGTTACCTCAAAGTCCTGAAAACGTAAAAAGGCCGCCTTCCCTGCTACAATTATTATTGCTTTTCCCTTGGCATCATTTCCCTCAAGTCCAACAAAGGACCCCTGCTTTGAATATACAACAGACTGTGAGTTCGAACCTAGCTTTGAGGCCATGTCCTGGATACTTTCAGATACAGTAGTAGGAAGTTTTCTTGCTTGCTCTAGTATGAGGTCTATTGTCTTTTGTGGCATTTTTTGTATCAAGGCATTTCTCTGAGAATCGACCATGTTAACAAATTTATCATATGTCAGGCCACTTTGA
The DNA here is from genome assembly GCA_001917995.1 of Thaumarchaeota archaeon 13_1_40CM_4_38_7. Lineage (GTDB taxonomy): Archaea > Thermoproteota > Nitrososphaeria > Nitrososphaerales > Nitrosopumilaceae > Nitrosotalea. Next base: position 22,045 of record MNFB01000075.1, read on the forward strand.
ATCTGGCCTAAAGCCTTTGACAGTTCTTCTTCGACACTTAGTTGATTCAGCTGCGGAGCAAGAATGTAATAAACGCCTATTATTGCTGCGCCGATAATCATTGCTATTGCAATGCCTCGTAGCATGGTTTGCTTTGTCCAATCAAAGTATTAAGGATTGAAGAATATTGAAATATCAACAGGGATAATTATTTTGCATATATGCTTCCAAGACTTGAATCCATAAAGCAAGCAAGACTAAAAATTGGTTTGACACAACAAAAGCTTGCTGCCCTAACTGGAGTTAGCACTTCTATGATAAATCAAATCGAATCAGGAAGGTGCCAGCCAAGCTATGCTACTGCAAGGAAGGTATTCGAAGTGTTATGGTCCCTTGAAAGCCAGTCTTCAATGAAGGCAGGTGATATTTGTAGCAAGGAGATTTCAAAATTAAAGACCGCAGACTCGTTGCATGACGCAATAAAAAAAATGCAGGCCATGTCAATCAGTCAGATACCTGTCTTTGATGGAAACGAAGTAGTTGGTCTAATAACAGAAGATGGAATAGTAAAACATCTTCTTGATAGCGACGAGACCCAAAGAAAGAAGATAAGATTATCTGAGATAATGGACCCAAGACCACCAATAGTTGATTATAACACGCCGGTAAAGACACTTGTTTCGCTGGTACGATACTCCAAGTGTGTCCTTGTATCAAAACATAGCAAAATTGTTGGAATAATTACTGCCTCAGACACATTAAAGCTAGTTGAGTAAAACTATTTTGGATGAGAGCAGAGCTCTGCTAAAACACCATGCAAAGATTTTGGATGAATAAATGTTACTTTTGTTCCTCTTGAACCAGGTTTGATTTCCCCAAGAAACCTTATTCCACAGCCCTTCATTCTTTCCACTTCACTTTCTATACCATCAGTTTCAAGTGCAATGTGATGCAGCCCTTCTCCTCTTGTCTCAAGAAACTTTTTAATTGGACTAGAATCCTTTGTGGGTTCCATAAGTTCGATTCTGGAATTATTTAGGTGTAGTATTGCAACACGAACTCCCTCTGTTTCTACTGTCTCAAATTCTACTTCCTTTATGTCAAATGCGGTCTGATATTGCTTTACGGCCTCATCCAAATTGTTTACTGCTATTGCAACATGATCAATTCTCATTTTAGAACGTCTCCTTTGGCTGATATATACCAAAAACATCACGAAATGTATTGCTTATCTCTCCAAGTGTCGCGTAGCTGCGCACCGATTCTAAAATGTATGGCATTAGATTTTCGTCTTTTTCTGCTGCACTTTTCATTTTTGAAAGCGCACTTTCAGATTTGTTCTTGTTGCGTACGCTACGTAGTTCTCTTAGGTTTTGTATCTGTTTTTCCTGAATGCTGTTGTCTATTTTCATAATTTCTTGCTTTTGTTCTGCAGTATCAGTGAACTTGTTTACTCCTACAATAATTCTGCCACCCTTGTCGATTTCCTGCTTTAGTCTGTAAGCATTTTGCCTAATCTCGGATTGGAAGAATCCTCGTTCTATTCCAGCTAGCGAACCTCCCATTCTGTCTATTTTCTTGAGGTACTTGTTTACCTCATCTTCTATGGTATCAGTAAGATGCTCTACATAGTAGGAACCTGCCATTGGATCGACAGTCTTTGTAATTCCACTCTCAGCGCCCACTATCTGTTGTGTCCTCAACGCAATCTTGACGGCGGCTTCAGTTGGGAGCGCAAGTGCTTCATCTTTTGAATTGGTGTGCAGTGATTGACAGCCCCCAAGTACTGCCGCCATTGATTGAATTGCAACACGAACGATATTATTGTCAGGCTGTTGTGCAGTTAACGATTCCCCGCTTGTTTGCACGTGAAACTTGAGCTGGATTGATTTTGGGTCACGCGCATGAAACCTTTCCTTTAATATCTTTGCGTAAATTCTTCTTGCCACTCGAAACTTTGCAATTTCTTCTAGGAATTCATTTGTGCAACAAAAAAAGAACGACAATCTTGGGGCAAATTTGTCTATCTTCAAGCCACGGTCGGTACAAGTTTGTATATACTCAATGGCATTTGCTAGTGTGAATGCGACTTCTTGAATCGCATTGCATCCAGCTTCTCGCATGTGATACCCTGATATCGAAATAGGATACCATTGTGGAACTTTCTTTGAACAGTATTCTATCATGTCTCCAATTAGCCGCATCGATGGCCTAGGCGGGTAGATGTAGGTATTTCTTGCGATATACTCTTTTAGAATGTCATTTTGAGTAGTTCCTCTGAGTTGCTCACTTTTTACTCCTTGTGATTCTCCTGCTGCAATATACAACGAAAGTAAAGTAGAAGCAGTCGAGTTAATTGTCATCGAGGTGCTTACTTTGTCAAGAGGTATTCCGTTAAAACATGTCATCATGTCTTTGAGCGAAGTAATTGATACTCCGACCTTTCCCACCTCGCCTTCTGCGTGAGGATCATCTGCGTCATATCCTATCTGAGTTGGCAAGTCAAAGGCCATGCTCAATCCTGTTTGTCCTCTCTCAAGAAGATATTTGAATCTCTTATTTGTCTGGTCAGCAGTACCAAATCCAGTGTATTGCCTCATTGTCCAAAGTCTGTCGCGATACATCCCGGGGTGAATACCTCTTGTGAATGGTGGTTTTCCAGGCTGCTCGTTTTTGCTTCTTGGCTTGACTTTGGAATCGTAGAATCGCTTTACAGGAATGTTAGAGTCTGTCTTAATTTTGTCCATAAAATCACTTTAACAACTTTGATATCTTCTCTGCAGCGTCAAAGGGATCAAGCTCCTTTGATTGCACTTTTTTTAGATATCGAGAATAGGTGATACTTGAATCAAGCATAGTGCTCACTTTATTTTTGACATTATTTAAAACAATATCCCGTAGTTCGGCATCAAGCTTTGATTGTTCTTGGGATTTTTTGGTTTTTCTTCTTACTTCAATTAATTCTTTTAGTTTTTTGGCAAACTCTACAATTCCCTTGTTTGATTTAACTGATGTCAGCATTATTGCAGGATTTTTCTCAGACATACCAATGAAATCTCTTACTGAATCGAAGAGCTGATTTGCTCCTTGAAGATCACTTTTGTTTATCAGATAAATGTCGCCAATTTCAGTTAGGCCTGCCTTTATTGTTTGAATGTTATCCCCAGTGTGTGGGTTGAATACTACAACAGTGACATCCACAACTTTTGATATATCTACTTCGGTCTGACCCGCACCGACACTTTCTATAATTATAGGATCAAATCCTGCAAATTCAAGTATCCTGATACTATTTCTTAGTGCTGATGATATGGCGCCTGTAGCTCCTCTTGATGCCATGCTTCGAATGTATGTACCCGAATCAGTAGACTCGGTCATCCTCACTCTGTCTCCAAGTATTGCACCACCTGTGATATGGCTTGTTGGGTCTATTGCAAGAACTGCTGTCTTGAAACCTAGCTTGTTAAGCTCAAGGCTTGTTTTGTTAATCAGTGAGCTCTTGCCTGCCCCTGGAGCTCCAGTGATTCCAATGGTAATAGACTTGCCTGAATTTTTGAAAATCTTCTTTATTAGAGTCCTTGCTTCTTTCTCATCGTTTTCTACCATAGAGATTGCCCGAGCAATTGCTCCGCGTTTTCCCCCTTTGAGTTCTGTAAGCAAATCCATATAGAATAATCACGTAGTAAAACCACAATAAAATCTTCTTGTTATGATCTTCTCATGTAAGAAAGCGCCCGAATTTACCGTAGCATTTGTTTTTCAAATAAAGGTTTTAAGTGCCGACAAACATTCTCAAAAACATGGCACAAAAAGCCCAAACAAAGCGAATAAGAATTTTAGTAGCTAAATTAGGACTTGATGGCCACGACAGGGGTGCACTAGTTTTGTGCAGAGCCTTCAGAGATGCTGGCATGGAAGTAATCTATTCAGGACTGTTTGCCACACCGCAGCGAATAGCACAGATTGCTGAAGACGAAGACGTGGATGTTGTAGCGTTGAGTCTTCTAAATGGTGCACATCTGACACTATTTCCACGAGTTGTAAAAGCCCTCAGAGAAAAAGGAATCACAGATGTTTTGGTAATGGGTGGTGGTGTGATACCGGAAGATGACAAACCAGAACTTGAAAAAGCTGGAGTCCGTGGAAACTTTGGTCCAGGTACGCCTCTGACATCAATTACTGATTTTATTCATTCCAATCTTACAAAGATTAAGAAATAGACTATTCTGTAGAATCAGGCCACATCATTTTTCGCATGGCCTTGCCTACTTTTTCTATCTGATGCGCCTCAATTTCCTTCATGTATCTATCAAAGGCGTTTTTGCCGTTTTTCTTGTAATCGCTTACCCATTCTTGATTAAATGTTCCGTCCTGGATTAATTGTAGTGCCTTTTTCATCTTGCCTTTAACGTCCTTATCCATAACCATAGGTCCCCTTGTTAGTCCGCCATATCTTGCAGTCTCGCTTACTCTTCTATACATTCCAGCGATTCCATATCTTTGGATCATGTCAACTATTAGCTTGAGTTCGTGTAATACCTCAAAGTACGCAATTTCTGGCTGGTATCCAGCTTCAACTAGAGTCTCAAATGCATTCATTACCATAGAAGCGGAGCCACCGCAAAGGTCTACTTGTTCGCCAAACCAATCAGTTTCAACTTCCTCTTTGAATGTAGTCTCAATTACTCCAGCTCTTGTGCTTCCAATTCCCTTTGCAATACCAAGTGTTCTCTCCCATGCTTTTTTTGTATAATCTTGATGTACTGCAACGATTGATGGAGTTCCAAATCCCTGCAGGTATGTTTCTCGAACCTTGGAGCCAGGACCTTTTGGTGCAACCATTATTATGTCCACATCTTTTGGAGCATTTATCCAACCCCAGTGGATTGCTGCAGCATGTGAAAATGAGAGAGCTTTTCCTGCCTTCAAGTATGGTGCTATTTGTTCTTTGTAGACTTGGGCTTGGACCATATCAGGAATCAAGACGTGTATGATATCAGCCTTCTCGCATGCTTTTGGTATAGACATTACTTGATGGCCATCATCTTTTGCTTTCTTCCAACTTGAGCCTGATTCTTGAAGGCCGACTATAACATTGAGGCCAGAATCTTTTATGTTATTTGCCTGTGCATTTCCTTGTATTCCGTATCCAAGGACTGCTATAGTTTGATTTTTTATCGGCTCTAAACTAACATCAGAATCTTTCCAAATTCTTGCCATGTGGGACATTAAAATTAATGGAAATAAAAACGTACGACCTGTAGGTCACAATCACATCATGAATGGATTTTAAAGTTGTACAAGATGATTTACAAAGATTAGATGACTGTTTCCTTGCCACATTTTACACATCTAACAACAGTTTCTTTTGCTTGTAGTCTGTCAAATTTTGTAGAACCACAATGCGGGCATATAGGACAAGCACGTATCTTTTCCATACCTAATTAATCTGCATATGATATAATATCAATTTGCCTTCATTACACCTTAACCCAAGAGAATTTATCAGAGATATCATTTATACATATAACGTGGACAGGGTCATCAAATTTTCATCAGACGATGATGAAATAAATCTTGAACATTTTTACAATATAGGTTTGTCTCACGCAAAGCGTGGCAAGCCCCACGACGCAATATTTTATTTCGACAAAGTTCTTGCAGTAGAGCCAAACCACGTCAATGCGCTAGCAAACAAAGGCAATGCTTTGGGCAAACTAGGCAAGTATGATGTGGCGATCATTACCTATGACTTGGCCTTGAAAATCAAACCAGATCACATCATATGTCTTTTAAACAAAGGCCTGGCTCTTCACTATTTAGCAAGATATGATGATGCCATATCATGTTATGATAAAATTCTTTCTCAAGAACCAAGTAATACAAGTGCGTTATATCACAAGGCATGTACCAAATCACTTCAAAGAGACGCTAGCACAGCACTAGAATTGCTCGAACAAGCCATAAGGATTGATTCCCAATTTGCCACAAAAGCATCTAGCGATAAGGATTTTGACTCAATTCGAGACGATACACGGTTTAAAGCCCTAACAGCCTAAATCCAATACAAAAAAATAGTATTACGAAAATTGTCTTATGATGAACGTAGGAATTATTGGGACAGGATTGCTTGGAAAGGCTGTTGCAAAACGATTACTTGATACAGGTCATACCGTAGTTGTCTACAACAGAACTGCTGAGAAGACAGAACCACTTAGGAAATTAGGAGCAAAGATTGCAAATTCTCCAAAAAAAGTGGCAAGCGAGTCAGAACTTGTTATTACCATAGTCACAGATGCTTCTGCTATAGAAACTGTTTCTTTTGGAGCAGATGGAATCATACACGGAAAGCACGACAATCTTATTGTAGCTGACATGAGTACTATAAGCCCAATTTCTTCAAGGAAAATAGCCAAAAAATATTTTGAGTATGGAATTCCTATGATTGATTCTCCGGTTATGGGAGGACCACCTCTTGCCGAAAAAGGTGAGTTGGTTGTAATGGTAGGAGGTAGAAAAGAGATATTTGAAAAATGCAGATCAGTCTTTGATTGTATTGCAACCA
>MNFB01000016.1 GCA_001917995.1 Thaumarchaeota archaeon 13_1_40CM_4_38_7
TATGATTTTAGATGTTCAGAGCAAAAAATAGAAACAACCAAAAAGTTCCTCAACAAGCTGTGGAATATTTCTAGATTTCTGTCTGGCTTTCCAGTCATAAAATCTGGAAAAACTAACCCATCAGACAAATGGATACTATCTGAACTTGATAGACTTGTTGTAGAGTGCAGAAAGGGGTATTCTGAGTATAATTTCTTTATTCCAGCAACTGCAATTAGAGAATTTACTTGGAATCTTTTTGCTGCCCATTACATAGAAATGGTAAAGGGGAGAGCTTATGGTTCTGGTTTTACCGAAGAGGAACATGCTGGTGCCATATTTACACTTCATAAAGTACTTTCTAATCTTCTAATACTACTAGCTCCAATAACTCCGTTCATTACTGATTATTTGTGGAAGAGTCTCTATTCTGAGAAGACTATTCATAGTGAGATATTTGTTGAATCAGAAAATTATGAAGATTGGACCAAGTTCACAAAAGAAATAACAGAGTTCAATTCTGATGTTTGGAACAAAAAGAAAGGAATGAATCTCTCATTGAAAGATTCTATAGAAATTTCTGTACCCGCAAGTCTTGAGCCTTTTTCAAAGGATTTGAGAGCAATGCACAACCTAAAATACTAAATGTATAGGGCAATTCCATTCCTAAAATTGCATTCTAATAGCGTCTCAAGTGCTTTAGAGTAACATTTTTAATCCAAATAAAACAATTTTACAAATTAACTGGCGATGGCATTCGCCAAGGTTTCCAACCTAAACCGCCTCCAAGGCTGATAATGCCTACCATAATGGTGGGCAATAGCAAAATGAATCTAAGAACAGAAAATACTGGAGGCAAGGATGCCTAATGGTAGACTTGTACAGTACTGCTCTAATTGCAACAGCGATAGTTATTGCTGGCATCATAGCTATCAGAGCAAAAATTTCTTCATCAATAATTGAAGTTGTACTAGGTGTTATTCTAGCAAACGTGCTCATGGTAAAGATAGAATCATGGCTTGAATTTCTTGCTACATTTGGTGGTTTGACACTAACATTTCTTGCAGGAGCAGAAGTTGAATCTGCTTTACTTAAAAGAAAAGCAAAGGTAAGCGGAATAATTGGATCTCTTGCATTTCTAGTACCGCTGATCGCTGAGATTGCATTTCTAACACTGATAACTGACTGGACTTGGCAAACCAAATTTGCAATGAGTTTGGCCTTGACTACAACATCTGTTGCCGTAGTTTACGCTGTCCTGACAGAATATGAAATAATGCGTACTGATCTTGGCAAAATAATTGTTGCAGTCACATTCGTCAATGACATTTTGGTCATAATTGGAATAAGCTTTATCCAACCAAGTTTCAATATTCTCACAGCAATATTTTTGCTAACATTACCAGTGCTTGTATTTGTAATTCCAAAACTTATCAACAATATGATACTAAAATTTGGTAAAAGGGCAATCGAAGTAGAAGTCAGATTCATTTTTGCAGCTTTGTTTATTGTGTCATTCTTTGCTGATCAAGCAAAAATGCATGCTGTTTTTGGGGCTTTTGTTCTTGGTTTAATCTTTGCTAACAGCTTGCAAAAACATCAGGAAATAATGGGCAAGATGAGAACAGTCACCTTTACTGTTTTGTCTCCTGCATTTTTCATAAAAGCAGGCATGCTAATTTCTGCTACAGCCGTGGTGCAAAGTGCAGCTTTAATTGGTGGCCTCCTTGCGGTAAAACTAGCATCAAAATTTGGAGGGTGTTATCTGTTATGTAGAAAATGGATACCTGAAGCCCCCGAATTTTCAACACTGTTGTTTAGCACAGGTCTCACTATTGGAACTATTACCGCCACAGTAGGAAGAGATTTAGGCGTTTTAAATCAAACTCAATTTACAGTAACACTTACTGCCGTCATACTTAGTGCGGTAGTTCCTACCATTATCGCAAAGAAGTTTGTACCACAGAAGGTTTGAATTATGAGGTCACAAGAAAATAAGCAAACAAAAGAAATTATGACCAGAAGATCGTCAAGAAAGAAAATCATCATTACAGTAGATCAATCCGATTATGCAGAAAAAGTAATGAGGGCTGCTTACGATGTTGCAGAGAATATAGACACTGACGTCGATGTTCTTACTGTTATAGAGACTCCTGAATTGGCAGCAGCTGGTGAGTTGGATGCAGCCCAAATGGAAGAAGAGGAAAATAAGATTTCTAAATACCACAAGAAACTAATCGACACGAATTTTTCAGGGTCTACCTTGCTTGTGGAATCTGTGATACTCCATGGCAATCCTGCCAAAAAGATCTGTGAATTTGCAAAGAAAGTCGATGCTAGCATAGTTGTAATAGGGACTATGGGACACGGAAAAATTCAATCGAAATTACTTGGAAGCGTATCTGACAAAGTCATTAAAAATTGCCATTGCTCGGTCTTGTTGGTTAGAAAATAAGCCTGAAGAGCAATAAAATTTAGACCAGAAAGGTATAGCCAAAGCTTAAAACTTCACCTAATCAGGAGTGTAATTTACATACAAAACGTATTCTTAAAGTACTAATTTTGTAATCAACTAATAGTTGAAGGCTGCTGTAATTTGGAAACATGGAGGATCTGAAGTTTTATCCTATGAAGAAATCAAATCTCCTACACCAGAAAAAGATCATGCAATAGTTAAGGTAAGTTATTGCGCCGTAAATCATTTGGATATTTGGGTAAGAAATGGATTACCTGGAAAGAGCGCATCATTTCCTCATATCTTAGGCTGCGACGTCTGTGGCACTCTTGTAAATGGATTTGGAAATTTTAGGAAGGGTGATAAGGTAGTAGTTTATCCTGCGGTAGAAAGTGGTGTTCCTAGAGTTTCATTTTCTATTATAGGGGGATTCAGCAAATACCAAGGCGGATACGCTGAACTAATTCAGGTGCCTCAAAGAAACATTGTAAAAAAACCCACCTGGTTAACAGATATTGAAGCGTCTTCTCTTAATGTATCATACCTTACGGCGTGGAATATGTTGGAACGGTCAAGATGCAAGAAAGGTGACGCTGTTCTCATTTGGGGCGCAAATAGTGGGATAGGTTCAGCTGCAATTTTACTTGCCAAAGCAAAAGGACTTAAAATCATCACAGTTGCCTCAGATAAAAAGAAGGTAGATTTTGCAAAAAAATTAGGAGCAGATTTTGTAATAGATAGAACCAAATCAGATGTTGTGCTTTCGGTCTTAAAACACACCAATAATTTAGGAGTAAATGCGGTAATAGATCATGTAGGTTTAAAAACATGGCCTGTAAGTATTGAGGTTCTAAAAGTAGGCGGTAGAATGATTGCTTGTGGAACTACAACAGGTGGAAAAGCCACGGTAAACATCAGAACCCTCTATAGCAAGGAGGCCCAACTCATAGGTGTATATCTAGGTTCAAAATCACAACTTATCTCCTTACACAAATTCATGAAATTAAAAAAAATAAGACCTGTAATTGATAGTATATTTGATTTAAAAGATGTGGCACTTGCTCATAAAAAGATGGAAAAAAGTAGTCAGCGTGGGAAAATAGTTCTAAAAATTTCTAGTTAACAAATTGTCTACAATCACAATCAAGAACCAGACATGTCTCTTTGCTTCTAATGTGATCATCCATTGAATGACCACAGTTCATGTTCTTGCAAGTATGCCTAGACTTTTCTTTTTCTACTACTTTCTGAGCAATCTGATTTGCCTGTTCCTTTGAATAACCCTTTTTGTCTATGTAATAATGAACTACCCTATTGTACAATTCATTTGGATCAAATTTATGACTCATCTTATCCAGATCAGTTAATGTAACAACTTTTCGCTTTCACGCATGATATTAAGAGCTGAACCAGCTTGAAACCATTTTATTTGAAATTCGTTGTATGAATGCTTCAGTGGGAGATTTTCTTTGGACCCATCTTCGTGATGAATGATACAGTTCACAAGTTTTTCGGGCTTAAGATCTTCTAGGCCAACGATACTTAGCTTGTCTGTTTCTCTAATCTTATCATAGTCTTGTAAATTAGCAAAAGTAAGTGCGAGCACTCCCTGTTTTTTCAGATTGGTTTCATGAATACGTGCAAAACCTCGTGCAATGACAGCAACACATCCCAAGTATCTTGGAGACATTGCCGCATGTTCTCTGCTGCTACCTTCACCATAATTGTTATCACCAATTACTATCCAGTGTAGTCCATTCTCTTTATACTGTCTTGCAATAACTGGAAATGATTCTGTCTTTTCAGTTAGTTGATTTTTTCCTTTTCCCACCTCGTTTGTGAATGCATTGACAGCCCCAAGAAAAATGTTATCACTTATTTTATCAAGATGGCCTCTGTACATCAACCATGGACCTGCCGGAGAAATATGATCCGTAGTACATTTTCCCTTAGCCTTTAACAGGATAGGCAATTCAAGAAAATCTTTACCGTCCCATTTTTGAAATGGTTCTAGTTTTTGTAACCTACTACTATTTGGATTTATTATCACTTCTACCTTTGCTGGATTTTCAGAAGGAGGGGAATAGACGTTTTTAATATTCGTGAATCCCTTTGATGGTACTTCTGGAGCCTTGTTGGGTGGCTCAAGTCGGAATTCACTACCATCAACAGTTTTCAGACTATCTTTGAGCGGATTAAAGGAGAGCCTACCACCAAGTGCTAGAGCAACTATTAGTTCAGGACTTCCCATAAAACTCATTGTCTCACGTCTTCCGTCGTTTCGTCCAGGGAAGTTTCGATTAAATGATGTGACTATAGTGTTAGGCTCTCCTGGTTTGAGCTCAGGCCTCTTCCATTGTCCAATACATGGTCCACAGGCATTTGCTAATACGGTAGCACCTATGTTAGTTAGAGTTTCCATCTGACCGTCACGCTCTATCGTAGCTCGTATCTGCTCCGATCCCGGTGTAACAAGAAGTGGAATCTTTACCTTTATTCCCTTAGACTTGGCTTGTTGTGCAACATTTGCTACTCGCGTCATATCTTCATAAGAGGAATTGGTACAGCTTCCTATGAGCGCCACAGAAATACTATCAAGATAATTATTCTTCTTTACGTCTTCTGCAAGTTGTGATATCGGTCTTGCAAGGTCCGGAGTGTGAGGTCCTACAATGTATGGTTCAAGCGTGGATAGATCTACCTCAATTATTTTGTCAAAATACTTTTGTGGGTTTTGTTCAACCTCGGGATCAGCACTAAGTAGTTCTCTATTCATATTAGCAAGTTCTGCTATCTTCTCTCTGCCAGTAGTTCTGAGATAAGTTTCCATTTTTTCATCGTATGGGAAGACTGAGCATGTTGCTCCAACTTCAGCTCCCATGTTTGTTATTGTGGCTTTGCCAGTACAGCTAATTGACTTTGCACCAGGTCCAAGATACTCTATTATTGCATTTGTTCCGCCTGAAACTGTTAGCTTCCAGGCAACATACAATATAACATCTTTTGGAGCTACCCAGCCATTTAGCTCTCCTTTTAGATAAACGCCAATTCTCTTAGGATATAGAAGTTCCCATGGTAAACCTGCCATAACTTCAGCTGCATCTAGTCCTCCCACCCCTACTGCTAACATACCTAAACCACCTGCATTTGGAGTATGAGAATCAGTTCCAATCATCAACCCTCCCGGAAAGGCATAGTTTTCTAGTACTACCTGATGAATTATTCCTGCGCCAGGTTTCCAAAAACCTATTCCATATTTTCGTGAAGCGGATTCAAGAAATTTGTACACCTCACTATTTTCATCAAGAGCAATCTTTGTGTCTACATCTCCTCCAACTCTTGCTTGAATGAGATGGTCACAATGTACTGTGGTTGGAAGTTTTGCTCTTTGAAGACCAGACTGCATAAATTGAAGGATTACCATTTGTCCTGTTACGTCTTGTAATGCAACTCTATCAGGACTCAGAAACACATAGCTTTTTCCTTGTTCCATATCCTTTGCTGTATTAATGTCATCAAGATGACCAATCAAAATTTTTTCTGTGAGTGTAAGTGATCTATTTACCATCTTCCTATATTTTGAAATATTTTCTTCTAGCTTTTTATAAACTTGTGATACAAGTTCTGGAGTAGTTTCTATGTTCATTGGTAGTGATACAGATAATACGAATTTAATATAAATGGTGTTTCAGTACAAATGATAGTTCAGAACCACTGAATCAATTTTTCTTTTTTATTAGATTTACAAAGTATTTGTGAAGAGAAAGATCTCCTGTAAGCTCTGGATGAAAAGATGTGCCTATGATATTTCCCTGTTTTATAGCTATAATCTTTTCATTGAATTTTGAAAGTACTTCCACATCTTTCCCTGCCTCCATTATAGATGGAGCACGAATGAATACACCACGAAACTTTGGTATACCTATTTTTTCCATAGAGATTTCTGATTCAAAGGAATCTCGTTGCCTTCCAAATGCATTTCTTTCTATTTTTACGTCAAGAAAATCAAGCAAAGGTTGGTCCATTTCACCAACTACTCTGTCTTTTGCCTTTTTTGAAAGTAGAATCAAGCCAGCACATATGCCAAAAACAGGCATCCCATTAGCAATTTTTTCCTTAATTTTCTTTAATGAACCGTTAACTAGGGAAAGCGTACCTATGACCGTACTTTCTCCGCCTGGAATTATCAGGCCGTCAAGATCATTAATCTGCTCTGGTGTCTTTACTTCATTTACTACGCCATCCATACCAAGTTCGTCTAGTGACATCTTTGTTGCAATAACATTTTCTAAGACGTCTCCTTGAACTGCTAGTATTCCTATGTTAAGACCAGTCATGCCGTGCTTCCACGCTCTTGCATTCTAAGCTCAAGATTTTTGGTATCTAATCCAAGCATGGATTGTCTTTCATCAATCATCTTCTGTGCTTCTTTTACCTTATCAGGGTCTTCCCAGAAGGTTGTGGCCAGTACAATGGCCTGGGCTCTTTCTTTTGCATCTTCTGATTTGAATACTCCAGAACCTACGAAGATTCCATCACAACCTAAAGTCATAAGATATGCTGCATCTGCTGGTGTAGAAATTCCTCCAGCAGCGAAATTAACTACCGGTAATCTACCCATACTTGCTGTTTCTTTCACAATAGAATAAGAAACTTTTAACTCTCTTGCAACGCTTACGAGATCTTGCTCGTCACCAGCATCATAGATTGACTTTATTCTCCTTAATTCATTGTTAACATTTTTAATATGAATTACAGCTTCTGCTACATTACCTGTTCCTGGTTCTCCCTTAGTTCTAATCATAGCGGCACCTTCTTCAATTCTTCGAAGGGCTTCACCTAGATTTCTGGCGCCATTTACAAACGGAGTCGTGAAATCCCACTTCCATATATGATGTGCCTCATCTGCTGGCGTAAGAACTTCTGACTCGTCTATCATGTCCACATTTGTTTCTTGCAAAACCATCGCTTCGTAGACATGCCCTATTCTACATTTTGCCATGACTGGGATTGTTACAGAATCCATAATTTCTTGAATAATTCTAACACTTGCAGTTCGTGCAACGCCACCAGCTTTTCTTACATCAGCTGGCAGCTTATCTAATACCATCACAGCTACCGCACCTGCATCCTCCGCTATCTGAGCTTGTTCGACAGTAGTAACGTCCATCACAACACCATTTTTTAGCATGTGTGCAAAACCGCGTTTCAGAGCAGATGTTCCACGAGTAGTGCTGAACGTCCCTATCTTCTCCTTTACTACTCCTTTAGTCTCGCCTAAATCGCCAGAAAGAGGAATCATGAATTATGATCGCTTCTTAGGCTATTTATTTTATTATTTCTGGTATTATTACGTCTAATCTGTTTTGTACCTGATTTATTATAGGAGGAATGAAGTCTACAGTAGCATTCTGTTCCGGCCACTGCAAGTTTACTGATTTGCCATTAAGTACAACCTGTAACCCAAATTTATCATACTCGTTAAGATCGCTTTTAACTTGAAAAGTTGTTTGAGGAATTTCGATAAATCCTGTCTCTTTTATTAATGCAGTAAGTCTTTTTAGTTCATCTTTTGAAAGTTGGTATTTTTTGTCTGGTTCTGAATATCCATTTTTGGTCAGACTGTACGTAGCTTGACCGTTATTATCGATTATTAATACTTCAGTCCTTTCTGCACCAATACTCTGTGTTAGACCAAATGATATTTTCTTCAGATGTTGTTTGCTATACTCTATTGACATAATATCGCCTGGATTAACAGCAACGTTTGGAATTTCTGGCCTGAGCAGCTGTGGAACAACAATAAATATTGCTGCCAAGACCGGAATTGCTCCCAACAGCAAAACTATTAGACGAACCAAATAACTCACTGCTTATTATAGAATAGTTGTATCAAGAATAATCGGTAATAGGGTTTGATGTGCCTTGTGTTGTTGACGGTATCATTATTACAAAGAACTAACAATAACTGATAAAATCAGAATGTTATCAATAAATCTTCAGAAGCTAAGTAAATTAAAATTCAAGTGTATTTATGTTCATTATGTGGGGTCGTAGCCTAGCCAGGCATGGCGACAGGATAGATCACATGATCACCGCTAAGGGCTCCAGTGGTTCAACAAGCTTCACTGACGTAAAGGATGATGTACAGTTTGGAGCTGTAGTGACCCGTGTGTCGCCGGTTCAACTCCGGTCGGCCCCACCATTATTTAGATCTACGATTTAGCGAACAGTTATAAGGAAAAAGCGACAAAGTAACGTTAGAGCAAGATGGGGGCTAATTACAATCATATCATAAGATACAGAGGACGCTCGAATTGAGCCGAAGCAACTTTCCCACTTTTGGCACGTCCAAGACTGGAACATACGTCTCAACACTGAAAAACTACAATCTGCCTCCTTTTATCTTGGAGAGGATTGCACTGGATTGTAAATCCGATCTAGTCAAAAAAGGCAGGATAGAAGAACGGCTGCAAAGTATGAATGATGCTGCGCTAGAACTTCTTCACAAGGTTTTTGTTGATTGTCATGAAGATTCTGATGGTGTTTTTGCCAATTATCGCTTTTTTGCATATATTTCAAGCATGTTTCACAAGTGTGAGATTTTACTAAATGAGAGGATTCCCGGCTCGTCTGGCAAGGTACACAAGATTCCTATCGCTGTAAAGAATAATGGCATGTACATTGCTGTAGGTTATAACAAATCAAGTGGTGGCCCCATATCAAAACGAGAAGCCGTCAAATTCTATGAAATGGTTGATGACATCAAGAAAGGCGATCATGGAAATCAGCTCACAGAAGGAATTTTTGGCTCTTCGGTTGGATTTGATGGAGAAGCTCTTGTTACTTTAGAGAAACTAAGCAAGTCTCGCAAGAAAGATCCCCAAAATAAGATAGATTTTAAGACTGCAAGTTTTGAAAATAGGATATATTCTGTCACAAAGTGCTAATGCTTCTTTTTAGCTGGACAGAATTTCGTGTGTACTTGTTTTTCTGCACTTAGTGTAGTCTCGTTTTCGTGAAATAATTTTTTCCCACAGTCTGGGCAAATGAATTCTGGCATGAAAAAATTCTAAAATACTCACTTATAGTCTTTTAGAACCATTTCATAATATCTCTTTTTGGCAATACTTCACGAGAGTTTGGTCTTTCGGCTAGAACTTGGCATTTGATTTAATCTAAAAAATCCTCTAAAGTATGGCGGTTCTGTTATAACTGTAGACTGGAGGTGTCAATCGTTGCAAAAAGAGGGTCTCTTTCGGACTTTTTGTGGTGGGAATCATAGTGCTCAAAAGGTAAAGATGCGAAAATATGCTTATCCCAGATCTCATGCACGATCTCTTTGTAGCTCTTGTATC
>MNFB01000014.1 GCA_001917995.1 Thaumarchaeota archaeon 13_1_40CM_4_38_7
ATAGTTACGGTGTAAAGTGGAATGTCCTGTGTGCTTGATGAGCTTTGTAGTTTGATATCGGTAACGTTAAGACCCTCGGTACCAAGATTTGTAAGAGTTACATTTAGAGACCTTGGGTTTTTTACAAACCAAACATTCTCTATAACCAGATTTTCGTTGAGTTTGTTTACGTTAGTTGAATAGGTATTAGATAATGATGCTTGATAGGAAGTAAGATTTGTGTGTGACCAACTGACAAGGCCAGTTCCCATCATCACAGTAGCTGAAAGTAGAATTGCAGCGGCTATAATGGAGCTTATGCCCTTTCTTGCTCTCAGATTCATAGGAAACCAATAAGCCAATATTAGTAATGTATAGTAGCCTGTATCTTTTCGATACTTACACATTTCCACATGTGGGAATAAGGTCTTAGTCCAAGAACTGATGAACCATAAGTATCATGAAAGGAGACAAACAGAGATAGTAGATGATGCGCAAGGAGAGCACGGTTTGCCTGCCAATGTAATTGAAATTGTTACCGCTAAAATGAGCATTAAAGAATAACAATTTAGACTACACTAGTTTACGATTGTTGGCCACCAAGTTATACTAAACGTCTAAATTGAAACCAAATATGTTAGAACTTGTGACACATACAAATAGCAAGAACGCCTTGGCATTTATCTCTCAGGCCATTTCACTTTGTTCGCAGATGATACATAATAAGAAAAAACCTCAAAATCAATCAGTAGCAGATTTCATTCAGACAACATACCTGACTCATACGAATCAGATTATCTGTTGATTTGATATGCGATATTTTTCCCTTTATTTCAAAATACCATATGGAACTTTCATAAATATCCTGTACGTAGGTGAAACAGGATGACGTCGGTAGCTACACTTGGGTCACATTGTTCCTTACAAGTGCTTAAAGGTGCAAAGGATGAGGGCTTTAAAACTATACTCATCTGCGAAAAAAAACGAGAAAGTCTGTATCGTAGATTTTCATTCATTGATGAATTCATACTGGTTGATTCTTTCAAAGAGATATTAGGACTAAAGTGTGCCAAAAGACTGGAAGAGCAAGATGCGATAATCATTCCACATGGAACATTAATAGCGCAGATGAGTTCTCAAGAAATTGAATCTATAAAGATTCCAATTTTTGGCAACAAACGGATTCTTAAATGGGAATCAGACCGCAACATGAAAGAGAAGCTTATGTTGGAAGCTAAGCTTAACATTCCAAAATCTCTTTTAAGTCCAAAAGAAATTAAGGGTTTGGCCATAGCCAAGAGACACGGTGCTGCTGGAGGGAAGGGATATTTTTTAACTACAAGTGAAAAGGATTACAAAAGAAAACGGGACAAGTTAATTCAACAAGGGACCATCAAGGGTGACAGCGATCTATACCTACAGGAATACGCCTTTGGCGTCTCCGCGTACCTTCAATATTTTTACTCTCCTCTAAAAGACACTCTTGAATTTTTTGGTGTTGATAGGAGATATGAATCAGACATAGACGGACTTGGACGAATCCCAGCATCACAGCAAATTGATATTGATATAACTCCTTCTTTCAATGTGATTGGAAATAGCCCCTTAGTCCTTAGAGAATCTCTTTTAGAAGAGGTGTATTCCATGGGAGAGAAATTCGTTGAAGCATCAAAAAAACTAGTTACACCTGGCATGACTGGGCCTTTTTGTCTTGAGGGTGTTTACGATGATAACGGTAGATTTACTGCTTTTGAATTTTCGGCAAGAATAGTGGCTGGTACAAATCTTTACGTGGAAGGATCTCCCTACTCTGCGTTTATTTATGATGAGCCTATGAGCATGGGAAAAAGAATAGCTCGTGAAATTAAGAATGCAGAAAAAGACAATCAACTTGTAAATATATTGACTTAAGCGCCACTAAGTGAAATTATCAAATCTGTGAGAAAACCGGCGCATAATCCTATTAAAATCCCAACCATCATCACCAAGTTAGTAGTATATTTTCTTCCAGCATTATACATCAACATGGAAACATAAACCAACGCACCGCCTGCAATAGAAAGAAACAGGATGAAAGCAAGATTTGAATTCCATATGCTTCCAAGAATGGTCCCAATAAAAGTAGGGCCGCCGCCAATCAGCCCAGTCATGAGAAGAAAACGAATTCGGGGCCTGTTAATTAATCCACTGAGCGGTCCTGCGATGCCAAAGCCTTCAGTTGTGTTATGTGCACCAAAACCGATTATCAAAAGAACAGCCAAGCCTATTTCACCTGCAACATATGACTGACCTACTGCCAACCCTTCGCTGAAATTATGAGCTCCTATACCGATAGCAATCATAGTTGCAATTTTATATGCATTGGATTCATGAAATAGCTGTTTAAGATGATCATCGCCCGCTTTGATATTTTCAAGTGACAGTATTTCTGGAATTGATTTTCCGGTCATCTTTGTTTCATACAGAACAAGACCGATAAGACCCACTGCTATTCCACCAAACATTGTAATAATAGTCAGTATTGCGTCACTAGCTGCAACATGCCCCAAAAATGCTTCTTTTGAGACATTTACCGTCGACTCCCAAGCGTGTCCAAATACATCAATAATCAGAAAAACTAGAATTCCAAGCGCCAAGGCATTTAAAAGTCCTTTTTTGTTATGGCTAAGATTTTTGACAACTGCAATTGGCAATCCAAGAAAAATCGTAAAACCGGCAATAGCTCCGAGAATAATTAGTTGCCAGTAATCTATCATAGATTAATTAGGATGAGCTAACTTATTTAAACGACAGACTTGTTCTAAATTTTTAGAATCACCTTACAAGTGGTTTAAATAGTTAGGCATACCTAATTCAAAAAATATTGAGCAGGAAAATTTCGCTTTCACAATTGAGAAAATATGACGTAAATCAAAAGGTTCTAGAAGCATTAGCAGACGCACAATCACGCACAATTTTATTTTCCATCATAAAAGATGGCAAGACTGCGATTGAGCTATCGGAAAAATGCAGAATACCACTGAGTTCTGTTTATAAAAAAATATCGGATTTGGAAAACCTTACATTGGTAAGAGTTGAAAAATGGGCGTTATCAGATAGTGGAAAGAAATTCAAAGTATACAAAAGTAGAATTGACAAAGCAGAAATAAGTATCAAAAAGCCTGAGCCTTCCATAATTTTAACTCCAAATCAAAATTAGCAACTTTTTGTAAAAGTAAAAATTGGAAACTAGTAAAATGTCGTTACTGTATTTGCTCTCGTGTTATATGAGGCTGGAATCTCCTCCAGAGAGCGCCTAGTATTACAGCATTTACAATCCAGTAGAGAGTCATCGTGATTGCAGATACCATCCTAAATCCATTTACAATGTCCATCGATGTGGTAATTTTATCTTGATATGATGGCATGAGAACAAATGCCAGACCGATAAATCCAGCATATCCTAAAAACACGATAAATCTTTTTTTGCGTATCTTGTTGTAGAGTAATGAAAAACCAAGTGCGCCAAGACCAGAAAGCATTACAAATGCAATATACAATTCAGTTCTAAGAGCCATCGTACTTGGTTCTCCTATTGTTGGAGGATTTGCAGGATATTTTAAAAATGGAATGAAGAACAAAGTCGCCCACATGATTCCTGCAAGAACAAGTGCTTTTGTAATTTCGTTTTGACTGGGAATTTTGTATCTGGAATATGCAAACACTAACCCAAACAATGCACCAGTGGCTACACC
Organism: Thaumarchaeota archaeon 13_1_40CM_4_38_7; assembly: GCA_001917995.1. Classification (GTDB taxonomy): domain Archaea; phylum Thermoproteota; class Nitrososphaeria; order Nitrososphaerales; family Nitrosopumilaceae; genus Nitrosotalea. Next base: position 3,714 of record MNFB01000014.1, read on the forward strand.
CAATATTGCCCCCGCAATTATAGATCCCTGTTTCTGCCATATTCTGTAATCTGCAAACTTTTGCCAAAACTCTGGTGTGTCTTTTGCTTCGCCTGAAGCGAACATACGTTGGTTCTCAATTCCTATGGAAGTGTCAAGATATGGCTCTACAATTACTATGTTAAGCATACCATGAACTAATCCTGCTAAAAGACCAGCAATTATCACAATTGCGAGAAAAGAGAGGGTGTTCATTAGTGCATCACACTAATGGCATGGAAAACCAGAAGCGTGTCTCATGTCATGAGTCATTTCATGTAGGTACATCTGACCAGATGCCTGTTGACCCTGCACAAGACTAAAGATCTGCCCTTGGTCAAAACCTACTGCAAAAAATCCAATCCCAAATATTACAAGCAATACTGCAACTGCGATCTTTGGAATTTTGCCTTGTGCTTTTGTTATTTGAAATGTGTTTACCATTTCTATATGAGAAATATCTAGCATTTATTTAAATTGTCGGATAATCTGCCACATATATTTAACATGTAATCGATCTGACTTGTTCATTCATGGCTATTTGAATTTTGAATATAGCCTACCAACTAGGATAAGCCAAACAATCTTAATATTCTTTACAAAATTCACAAACAGCGTGAAAAAATACTATCTTGCTATTCCTACAGCTGCTGCTATAATTGCCATAGTTTTTTTCCTTTATCCATATGAAAGTGAACCTAATCAGTCTGGATCTAAGGTATTGACTGAAAATGGAGTGGATCATCTTACGCCTCAGGAATTAATACAAAATGGTTCTCCATTACTTGGCGATTCCAACGCCAAGATTACCATAGTGGAATGGGGAGACTACCAATGTACCTACTGCCATGCTTTTCACAAAAATACTAAAGATCAATTGATTCAAGAATATGTCAATACCGGCAAGGTAAATTTTGTATTTCGTGATTTTCCGTTAAATGGTCCTGACTCTATTCTTGCCGCAGAAGCATCGTATTGTGGAAATGATCAAGACAAATATTGGCAATACCACAATGAGCTGTATAACAACTGGGGCGGCGAAAGAACAGGATGGATAAGTCAAAAATCACTGGATAAGTTTGCGACGGATGTTGGACTAGATATGGTACAGTTTGATAAATGCATGAATACTGGGAAGTATGAACAAAAAGTGTTGGACAATCAGAGATTTGGCAAGGACATAGGCATAGATGCAACTCCTTCGTTTATCATATTTTCAGACAAAAAAATAACAAAGATTGTGGGTGCTCAGCCCTTTCTTATCTTTAAGCAGGTTATTGATACCATCTAACCTTCTGTAGGAAACAACACGATGACCAAACCAAAAATCGAAAAACAAGATTCTGTAAAATTATACAAGCTACGGAAAACTTTGGAAGAATTGTCGGACAAATCTGGACGAGGCACAGAATTAGTTTCGCTTTATGTTCCTCCAAAAAAAGCTCTACATGAAGTCATTAACGGATTACGTGAAGAGCAAGGTACTGCTGACAACATAAAGTCAGACTTAACTAGAACTCACGTAGTAGATGCACTTTCAAGAGTAATCCAGCGATTAAAATTGTACAAAAAAGCACCTGATAAAGGCCTTGTCATGTTTTGTGGTGCACTTCCGCCCGAAGGTGGAGGTCCCATAGGAAGTGAAGTTATAAAGTTATACGAACTAGAACCGCCAAAGGAACTTCAAACATTCCTTTACAGATGCGACGACCATTTTCATGTTGAAATCCTAAAAGATATGCTTAAAGACGAAAATATGATAGGATTCATAGCTATAGATGCAAAAGATGCTGGGTGGGGGTTATTGCATGGAGACAAGCTTGACATATTATCAGAAACCTCATCCGGAGTAGCAGGAAAACATAGGCAGGGAGGGCAGTCCGCAAGAAGATTTGAAAGATTAAGAGAAATGGAATTAAACGATTATTACAATAGAGTTGCACACACATCAAGAGAATATTTTGTAGATATTTATCCAATAAGAGGTCTTATCGTCTCAGGTCCTGGCCCGACCAAGGAGAATTTCATAAAAGAAGAGTATCTCGAGTACAGACTTCAAAACATGATACTGGCCACTCTTGACACTTCTTATGCTGGTTCTGAAGGAGTACGGGAAGCTTTTGCAAAGGCGCAGGATGTGTTAACAGATTATAGGATGGTCGAGGAAAAGAAACTTGTCGAAAAACTGTTCCATGACATACATTATTCCAAAGGTCTTGCCACGTATGGTCTGAAAGAAATTATCGAGTTACTCAAGAGAAACGTGGTAGATACTGTTCTTATAACAGACGATACTAATCTGCGTAAAATCGACATAACATGTAAAAGATGTCAAAATATACAAACGGAGATTTTAGAGCGGCCCAAGGTTATTCCAAGGATACAAGAATTATTGAGTCAACCATGCCCCAGTTGTAAGAGCATGGATCTTGAATCAGCAGAGCGCGATATTGTTGATTATTTAGCGCTACTTGCAGGCGATACAGGAGCTAAAGTAGAAGTAATATCAGGTACGACTGAACATGGTACCATGCTTTCAAGCATTGGCAAAGTGGGTGCCTTTTTGAGATATAATCCAAATCAATAAGATTTTAGTCAAAAATTCGTTAGCTCTAAATAATTTCTCGCTTCAAGCAAATTATGGAACATTTGACACCAGAAGAGTTTGATTCCAAGATACTAAAAAACGACCAAAAAACTTTGGTATTATTTTATGCTAGTTGGTGTCCTTACTGTGCAAATTTCAAGCCAACTTTTGAATCTGCCAAAATAGATAATGTAAGAAAAATTGCAACACTAGTGGATGAAGATGAAAACCCCTTGTGGGACAGATTCAACATTCAAGCTGTGCCAACCATGATTGCTTTTGAAAAAGGAAAAATCGTCACAAGAAAAGATGCTAAAAAACACATCGGCTTGACAAAATCCGATATGGAATCATTGATAAAGGAATTAGCCTGATTTTATAAAATTTTTAATCTTTAACGCTAGTTCTTTTAATTCTGTATCAGTTGCAATCATTCTTTTTGTCCATGGATTTCCAGTATCGATATATCTAGGTATGATATGTACGTGCACGTGAGGAATAATCTGATTAGCTGCTCTCCCATTGTTCTGCCCAATGTTAAATCCATCCGCACCCGTAGCTGCCAATATGCTACGTGCTACTAGTGGAACCCTTGAAAATAATGCTGAAACGTCCTCAATTGGCATATCAATTATTCTTTCATGATGTTCTTTTGGCATCACAAGGGCATGACCATACTGAATTGGGTATTTATCCATTATCGCAAGATGAGTCTTATCTTCGTAAATTACATGTGCTGATTGTTTTCCTTGAACTACATTACAAAAAAGACAGTCCATACGATTCTGCATTTTGGGTATTTTATTTAAAGTAATACTAAACAGACTTGCCAAAGTTACTTGAAGTACGTTTAACCCATTGTTAGATACTGTTATTTAGGGTAAAATTTTGACGTTTATCGTTCAATGGGTAAAAAATACAGAGAAGAGCGTGATCAAGAACGTGAAAGCTTTTATGAAAAACGCCAGAAGCAGCAGTTTAAGTACAAAGCAGTCGGATTAGGAATTTTGGCTGGAATAATTGCAGTTCTTGCCATTTCAAGTTATAATTTCTATGAGCTCACAAGTCAAACTACACCAAAAGGTGTACCACCTGGCGCGGGTCCTCTTGGAGGAATTCACATACATGCCGGTCTTTTAACCATGATTTATGACCAACAATTTGATTATTCGTCACTCGCTTATCAACTCAAAAGCCCCTACATTCATTTTGAGAAAGATAATGGAGAGACAGTCCACATGCATGCTGCAAATGTAACACTTGGTTTTCTTTTTGACTCACTACACATTGGATTTACTGACAAGTGTTTTGCTTTTCCAGACAAACGAGAGTTCTGTACAGATAACAAGTATACACTAAAGTTTTTTATAAATCATCATCAAGTCCCCAGTATTCGGAATTATGTTTTCAAAGCTAACGACCGAATCTTAATTTCTTATGGCAACGAGAATGAAACACAAATAAATGAACAGTTAGCACGAGTGGACGCATACAAACTAATTACTTAGGGTTCGTCTAATGCGTCTTTTACTGACTTGTAATCTTGTACAGTAATTTCGCCTTTTGCTAATCTGTTCCGTAAGATCATCAATGCGTAATCATCTTCTGGTTCACCAGACGACGGCATCGTTTCTGGTATTTCTATCTTTTTTTGATTAGAGGTTACTAATTGTGGTATGAATCTTTTTCGTGAATACAAGATAGCCACGACTATTCCCACTCCACCTAATGCAATTAATGGATAAAGTGCGTTATTGAAATCATACTGACCAGACGAATCACCGGTTAACGTTGCGGAAAGATCACTTACTCCCAAGTTTTCATATAAATTGGCATGGAGTTGTCGACCATTTTGTTGGTTCAGAAGTTCCTTTAGCTTCTTTGCAGCTTCTATTCTTTGCTGAATTATTTTATCAACGGATTGATCATTATTTGAACCTGAAGTTGGATTGCTCTGTCCGTTGTTTGTGGTCTGAGTTTGTGCAGACAATGTTGTTGAATAAACAACACTAGAAGGATTGCTTACGCCTGCAGAGTTAATGGCAGACACTCTATAGGAATATTGTTTACTTGGAGTCAAACTCGTGTCTTGATATGCTGTTGTTTGAGTGTTTTGAATTACGATAAATCCACTTCCATCATTTCTTTCAATTCTATATCCGGATATTGATGAACCCCCATTGTTTGTTGGACTAGACCAACTAAGATCAATTTCCGTAGAGGAGCGGGAAACGGCTGTTAGACCAATCGGAGAAGTAGACACAATAGGAGAACCATCTGGTGAAAAAATGAAATTAGTTGCTTGCCCAGCAGATTCGATCGCAATAAAAGCACTAGCATTGTAAATACCTTTAGCTGAAAATTGTTGATCTGGAGTTATTGTAAATGCAAAAGTACCATCTGCATTTGACATGGTTCCTTGTAGTGGATTAATAAATTTCCCCGTAGGATCATGAATTGCAAGATATACTGCCTTTCCTACATCCTCTTTTGGAACGGTACCTGTAAAGTATATTTTAGTTGCAGGAGTATAAAATGCCGCATTAGTTTTAAGGGATGCAACTTCGGCGTAGGCTGAGACTAAGGTTGATGGTACCAAGAGTGAGAGTGATAACACCAAATATGCTACACTTCTATCCATACTAGATTTCCAAACGTTCCCAATTATTAAAAACGCGCAGAATTCATACTTTTGAATGCAAAGCTAAAATTATACGTGCATAAACTCCTGTGTATTCTCATGGAAATATCAAGTAGAAATGTGGTAGAAGGACCATCTAGAGCTCCTCATCGAGCAATGTACAAGGCCATGGGCTTAAAAGACGAGGACTTGGGCAAACCCTTCATTGGAGTATCGCATACTGGAAACGAGGCTACGCCTTGTAATATACATCTTGGAAGACTGGCACAAAAAGCAAAGGAAGGAGTAAGCGATTCAGGAGGTACCCCAAGAGAATTTGCAACTATTGCTGTAAGTGATGGAATTGCTATGGGGCATGAGGGAATGAAATCATCCCTAGTTAGCAGAGAGATTATCGCTGATTCTATTGAACTAATGGTAAGAGCTCATCAGTATGACGGTCTTGTAGGAATCGCAGGTTGTGACAAGAGTCTCCCTGGTTCTATGATGGCTATGGCACGGTTGAACATTCCATCCGTTTTCGTTTATGGTGGTACAATAATGCCAGGAATTTATGAAGGTAAACAAGTAACAATTCAAGACGTGTATGAAGCAGTCGGTGCTTATGAAGCAGGTCAGGTAACTCTTGAAGCACTTAAGAATTTAGAAAATGTTGCATGTCCAAATGCTGGTTCTTGTGGTGGAATGTATACTGCAAACACCATGGCCTCAATCAGCGAAGCTATAGGAATAGCGCTTCCCGGAAGTGCTTCGCCACCTGCAGAGGACCCAAGACGTGAAAAAATAGTATATGAAAGTGGAAAAGCTGTTCTAAACTTATTAGAGAATGGAATACGACCAAAAGATATCCTGACATATGAGGCGTTTGAGAATGCCATAGCAGTTGCAAACGCTATTGGCGGCTCAACAAATGCTGTTTTACACCTATTGGCGTTGTCAAGAGAGATAGGAATAAATCTTGTGCTTGACGATTTTGAAAAAATTAGAAAAAAAACACCGCATATTGCAGATATGAGACCTGGTGGATATTACGTGATGTTGGATCTAGATAAGATAGGTGGAATTCCATTACTAATGAAAAGCCTTCAGAAAAAAAATCTTTTACATGAAGGTGTCATGACAGTAACTGGTAAAACACTAAAACAGAATCTAGACTCTATGCCATTATCATTTGATTCCAATCAAAAGGTTTTGAAGCCTATAGAATCACCAATTCATGAGATAGGAACGCTCACCATACTTAGAGGAACACTTGCCCCAGATGGCGCTGTCGTAAAAATAGCTGGAGTCAATACAAAGGAGTTCAAAGGCAGAGCACGTGTATTTGATAGAGAGGAAGACGCGTTTGATGCAATATCAAAACGTGCGATAAAAGAAAATGATGTTGTAATAATAAGATATGAGGGACCTAGGGGCGGACCAGGAATGCGTGAAATGCTTGGGGTTACCGCGGCCCTCGTAGGTCAAAAGCTTGGTGAAAAAGTTGCACTAATAACTGATGGAAGATTCTCAGGAGCAACTCGTGGACTAATGATAGGACATGTATCACCTGAAGCTGCAGTAGGTGGAAACATTGCTTTAGTAAAAGAAGGAGACGAAATTAAAATTAATCTAGAAAAAAACAACGTTGATCTTATGATATCGGAAAACGAGCTCATACAGAGAAGAAAAGAATGGAAGCCAAGAAAACCAAATTATGAAAGAGGCGCTCTTGCCAAATATGCGTCCCTTGTAACATCTGCTTCAGAAGGCGCAATCACAAAACCATTATTCTAAGAATACTCACACAATTTGTTAATGTTAAATGTCCTTTGGTAAATGATACTGGCAAAAAAATCGCATTTTTTGTCCAATCTGCTTTCCTGTTACAGAAACACCTTCTTCTAGTCCTTTTTCACATATAGTACAAACAGCTTCCTTCACCGTAGATTTGATTGGTGCTTTCTTTTTTCCAAAGTATAATTCCTGAAAGAGTAAGATCTTACTTCTATCTACTCTTGGCACCAAGAGTTGCGACATGACGGATATTAGGCGCAATCGCATATAAAGGTACCGTACTATACCGTAACTAGTCTAATTTGATAACTTAATTTTAAATAGAGTCTGAGGGGAGCCTCCATATGGGTGGCCACATTTGGACATTCGAATCTCAAGGTAGTACCCCTAGAGTATACTGGCTCCCAATTTGATCTGTACAACAAGATTTCAAGAGATTTCGAATATACTTTCTTGTTTGAGTCATTAACCGGACCAGAAGAGTTGGCAGAGACGTCTATTATTGGCTTTGATCCTTCCATAATAGTGAAAGGTTTTGCTGATAAAATTGTACTTCATTATAAAAATGGATCGACTATCACAATCCAAACAACAGATCCATTATCTGAAATAAAGAAACTTCTGTACCAGGTTCCAGACCAGAAGTACAGATACGTTGGGGGTGCTGTAGGAGTAATCAATTATGACGCAATTAGATTGTGGGAGAAAATTCCAAATTCCCACAAAAAAAATGAATCCCCTTTAATGGAATTTGGAATCTATACAGACGGAATTCTTTATGACAACATAGAAAGAAAATCATTCTATTTTTACTACGACAAAAATAGAGTAGAAAAATTGTCTTATACTGATGTGGCTTTTGGCACATTTACACTTTCAAATATATCTGAAAACCTCGACAGAAACAGATTTGATGACATGGTTATGCGTGCCAAAAAATACATACACGATGGCGATATCTTCCAAGTAGTACTTTCAAGAAAATTTAATTTCACAGCAGAGGGCGATTTCTTAAAAGTGTATAAGATACTCAGACAGATCAATCCATCTCCGTATCTTTATCATATGAAACTAGGAAGCAAGATCATAATTGGTTCCAGCCCAGAGATGTTACTACGAATAACAGGAAGCACCGTTGAGACATTCCCGATAGCTGGAACCAGACCAATCACACATGACGAAGAAAGAAATGAAATATTAAGAGAAGAAATGTTGCACGATGAGAAGGAGCTAGCTGAACACACCATGTTGGTAGACCTAGGGCGCAATGATATTGGACGGGTTTGCAAATATGGTTCCGTACACGTTAAGGAATTGATGGCAGTAAAAAGATTCAGTCACGTTCAACATATGGTCACGCATGTTGTGGGCACGTTGGATAAAAAATACAACATGTTTGATGCAATGAAAGCAGTTTTTCCTGCAGGAACGGTTTCGGGCGCACCTAAAATTCGAGCCATGGATATAATAGATGAACAAGAACCAGACGCAAGAGGACCTTATGCTGGAGCAATTGGATATTTTTCTTTTAATGGTTGCTGTGATTTTGCAATAGCAATTAGAACAATCTTCGTGGATGGAAAGGAGGGATTTGTGCAAACTGGAGCTGGCATCGTTTCAGATTCAATAGCTGAAAATGAATGGATGGAAACACAACACAAGGCAAATGCGATGATATCAGCTCTTAAGGAGGCGGCAAAATGAAATTTCTAATAATAGATAATTACGATTCGTTTGTCTACAACATTGCACAGCTACTTGGACAGCTAAACGTAACTTCAGATGTAATTAGAAATGACGAGATAACATTAGACGAGATTGAAAAAAGAAACTACGATGCCATAGTTATTTCGCCCGGACCTGGAACACCGGAAGATGAGAAATACTTTGGAATATGTAATAAGGTCATAACGGAGATAGGTCCAACAAAACCAATTCTTGGAGTCTGTCTTGGTCATCAAGGCATCATACACGCATTTGGAGGAAAAGTTGTCAATGCAGGAAACGTAAGGCATGGAAAGACAAGCCCCATAGAGCATTATCAGTCTCCATTGTTTGAAGGAGTGCAAAACCCATTCAGAGCTACTCGATATCATTCACTTGTAGGCGATAAAACAGTAATTCCTGACGTTCTAAGAGTGAATGCAGTTGCTCTAGATGATAGGGAGATAATGGCAGTAAGCCATAAAAAATATCTTATCGAAGGAGTACAATTCCATCCAGAATCTGTAATGACTGGAGAAGGTAAGAAGATTCTAAACAACTTTTTGAATTTGGTGAAAAAATGATTACAGAGATTACAACGAAGCTTTCATCAAAGCACGATCTTAGTTATGATGAAATGTGTTACAGTATGGATGAGATATTAGAAGGACAAAGTTCGGTACAGCAGACTGCAAAGTTTCTTAAAAATCTTACAGAAAAAGGAGAAACAGATGATGAATTACTTGCAATGCTTGACAAAATGCAGGAGTATGCCATCCACATAGAACCAAAAAGACAAGGCAGAATTATTGATGTATGTGGAACTGGAGGAGACAAAATGCACACATTCAACATTTCAACCACTGCTGCTTTTGTTATAGCAGCCAGCGGATGCACTGTAGCAAAACATGGAAACAGATCAGTTTCAGGAATAAACGGCAGTGCTGATATTTTTGAATATTTTGGATATGACCTTAACATGGAACCACCTAAGGTCAAAGAGATTATTGAAAAATTTGGAATTGGATTTATGTTTGCACAAAAATTCCATCCAGCAATGAAAAATGTGGCGGAAGCAAGAAAACTTTTGGGCATGAGAACAGCCTTTAATCTGCTTGGACCTCTTAGCAATCCGGCTGGTGTAAAAAATCAGCTAGTAGGAGTATTTTCACAACAATATCTCAAGCGTGTTGTAACCTTGCTTAGATCAAGAGGTGCAGAAAATGTCATGACTGTAATTTCCGATGATGGTCTTGATGAATTATCAACAACATCAAAAAATCACATATGCCATCTTGACAATGCCAAATTTGTTACCTATGTATTAGATCCCATGGAATTAGGTTTGACAAAAGCAAGTCTTAAAGAAATCCAAGTATCTACAAAGAATGAAGCGTTAAGTGCCTTCATTTCTGTTCTCAATGGAAAAGCTAGTAAGCCAATGATTGAGATTGCTGCATTGAACGCTGCGGCTGGGCTGATAATAGCAGGAATTTCAAACACGTTCAATGATGCACTACAAATTTCGCTTGAAGCAATCAAAAGTGGCAAATCATATGATCTTTTCAAGAATTTAATTAGATATTGTGGCAATATAGAAAAAGTGGAGGAGTTTGAAAAGAATTGAAAAACATGTTAGAGAAGTTGGCGCAAAACTCTCAGAAAGCAATTGTGGAAGGCGTTTATGAAATAGAGCAGAAATTAACAAAATCTGATAAAAACATCATATCAGAAATCAAAAAAAATATTCACGCATCATTAATTACCGAAGTCAAATTTTCATCACCATCACTTGGAAACATTCGTCAAATATCAGATCCTGTAGAGATAGCCAAATCAATGATAGAAGGAGGCGCCGTTGGGCTTTCTGTGTTAACTCAACCATATTTGTTTAATGGTTCACCAGAGTATTTTTCTGAAATTAGAAAGCAGATGAAAGTTCCACTTTTAATGAAAGATGTAATAGTTGACATGACTCAAATTGACGCGGCAGAAAAGTTAGGCGCAGACATTATTCTACTCATACAAGGAATCTTTGACAAAAAATTTGCAAAAGAAATTGATGAGTTTGTTTCATACGCGCACAAAAAAAAACTCATGGTCTTACTAGAAGCTCACACAGAAAGAGAGTTTCTCAATTCTGTTAAAACAGATGCGGATTTACTCGGGATAAATAACCGTGATCTAGATACTTTGGAGATTGATTTGAAAACAACCCAACATATTCTGGACTATGGAAAAGAAAACAGAATCATAATTTCAGAGAGCGGAATAGAAACTCCTGACGACATTAGATTTCTTCGCAAGTGTGGCGCTGATGCTTTTCTTGTAGGAAGCAGCATAATGAAGAGTAAAGATATGAAGGGATTAGTCTCAAGGCTGGTATTAGCAATATGAAATTAGCATACCCAAAAAACGGCAAATTTGGAGAGTTTGGAGGCAGGTTCATACCAGAAACCCTAGTACCTGCTGTTGAGGAACTCGAAGAGGCATATCTAAAATTCAAAGATGATAGTGATTTTACGAGTGAATTAGATTATTACTTGACTCATTATGCAGGAAGGCCAACACCGCTTTATTTTGCCAAGAATCTTTCAAAAGCCGTAGGAGGTGCCAAGATCTATCTTAAAAGAGAAGATTTGCTTCATGGGGGAGCGCATAAAATTAACAATACGCTTGGCCAAGCGCTTCTTGCAAAACGAATGAAAAAAAAGAGAATCATAGCAGAAACAGGTGCAGGTCAGCACGGGGTTGCAACTGCCATGGCTTGTGCTGTTCTTGGACTACAATCAGAAGTTTACATGGGTTACAAAGACACGCAGAGGCAAAAACTGAATGTTTTTAGAATGAAATTACTTGGCACAGCTGTTCATCCAGTTAAAGAAGGAACACAGACTCTCAAAGATGCAATCAACGAAGCAATACGTGATTGGATAACGAATGTCAAAACAACCTATTATCTTTTAGGTTCTGCAGTAGGCCCACATCCCTATCCTGTAATGGTAAGAGATTTTCAGTCAGTTATAGGAAAAGAAATTTTAACACAAATGAAGGAATTAGAAAAGAAATCCCCTGACTCGGTAGTTGCATGTGTTGGAGGTGGATCTAACGCAATAGGTACGTTTTATCCTCTCATCGATGAGGATACAGACATGTTTGGAATTGAGGCTGGCGGAAAGGGAATCAAAACTGAACATCATTCAGCCACACTTGCAGTAGGATCAAAAGGAATTCTTCATGGCATGCTAACATATCTGCTACAAGATAAGGAAGGACAGATAAGTGATACACACAGCATTGCAGCTGGTTTAGATTATCCAGGAGTGGGGCCAGAGCATGCGTACCTAAAGGACGCCGGGAGGGTAAAGTATGATACCGTAAGCGATAACGATGCGGTTCAAGGATTTCTAATGCTTGCAAAACAAGAGGGCATCATACCTGCTCTTGAATCAGCACATGCTGTTGCATATGCGATGAAGATGGCAAAGAAGATGCCAAAAAGCAAAACGATTGTTATCACCTTGTCCGGACGAGGAGACAAGGATGTTGAAGTAGTAGAGAAATATTTGAGTGAAAATGTCAAGAATAAAGGATAAGTTTCAAGAGCTAAAACGCAAGAAACAGAAGGCACTCATCGCCTATCTTGTTGCAGGATATCCCAACGAAAAAGGAACAATTTCTGCGGTGCGTGGTCTAGTAAAGGGAGGCGCAGACATTATTGAGCTTGGACTTCCTTTTTCGGATCCATTAGCAGATGGACCGGTTATCCAAAATGCAAGCTACCTTGCCTTAAGAAAAGGTATGAATTTTGAGAAATTTGTTAGTCAAGTGCAAAGAATTCGAAAGGAGACACAAATTCCACTGGTTTTGATGACCTATTCAAATCTGTTGTACAGACATGGATACGATAAATTTGTCTCAATGGTCAAAGAGGCTGGAATTGATGGACTGATTCTGCCAGACATGGCATTAGAAGAATCCAAAGATTTTGTGGATGCAGCTCATCGCAACGGTATTGATACGATCTTTTTAATTTCTCCAAACACCTCGCCTCAAAGAATAAGAAAAATAGCTGACATATCTTCAGGTTTCCTATATCTCGTATCAGTGTTTGGTACCACAGGAATGCAACAGCAATTCCAGCGATATACTTCTGACGCCATTAAAAATGCAAAGAAGGTCATAAACGGAAAAATACCACTAGGTGTGGGTTTTGGAGTTAGCAATCCAGATCAAGCAAGAGTTATTTTACAAAATGGTGCAGACGCAATAATTGTAGGAAGTGCTTTTTTACGCATACTAGAAAAGACGCCTCACGAAAAGATCGAAGCAAAAATCATGTCATTTGCAAAGAATCTAAAGAAAGCCACAATTTCAAAATAAAGGAATAAAAATAGCATTTTTCCATCATAGATATGCAGACAGAATCTACAAAGCATATTTTTGTGACAGGCGGAGTCATGTCTGGCCTTGGAAAGGGCGTAATATCATCTTCGATTGCAAAGCTTTTGCAGCTCTCAAATCAGAAAGTCTCTTGTGTAAAAATTGATCCCTATCTGAATTACGATGCCGGAACAATGAATCCCATTGCACATGGCGAGGTCTTTGTTACAGAAGATGGTGGAGAATGTGACATGGATATTGGAAATTATGAGAGATTTCTTAATCAAAACGTACCAAGAACGCACAATATCACTACAGCGCAGATCTACTCAAGTGTAATAGAAGCCGAGAGACGCGGTGAATATCTAGGTGCGTGTGTGCAGATAATACCTCATGTTACCGATGCCATAAAGGAAAGAATTAGGAAAATTGCAAAGAGTGAGAACTTGGATATGCTAGTAGTTGAATGTGGAGGGACTGTAGGAGACATAGAGAGCCTACCGTTTCTTGAAGCCCTAAGGCAATTGAGACTAGAAGACGGATCAGAGAATGTCCTTTTTGTGCATGTTACATTAGCTCCTTCCCTAGATGTTGTAGGAGAGCAAAAAACAAAACCCACTCAACACAGTGTGCAAGAGCTTAGACGAATTGGTATCCAACCGGATCTTTTAGCTGTAAGGTGTAGTAGGCCACTTGAAATCTCCGCTAAAAAGAAAATTTCATTATTCTCTAACGTTTCTGCCAAAGACGTATTTTCATGCCATGATGCTGAATCTATTTTGACTGTACCACAAACGCTGTACGACCAGGGAATAGTTGATGTCATATTCAAGAAATTTGGCAAAGTTGGATTGGTAAACACTTCTGCAAATTGGGACAAGTGGAATATCATTGTGAATTCATTTTTGGATTCTAAAGAAAAGGTAAAGATAGCTATGGTTGGCAAATATGTAAAACTTGCTGACAGCTATGTCAGTGTAAATCATTCACTAAAACACGCAGGAGCTAAACTCGGCAAGAATGTCATAATAGACTGGATTGATTCAGAAGAATTGAATGGAAATTTAGAGAACCTTTCACAATATAATGGAATTATTGTTCCTGGAGGATTCGGTGAGCGAGGCTCTGAAGGAATAATAAAAACAGCAAATTATGCCAGAGAAAGAAACATTCCGTATCTTGGCATATGTTTTGGTTTTCAGCTGGCAGCAGTAGCGTTTGGCCGGTACGTTTGCGGTCTGTCAAATGCCAACTCTACTGAAATTGTTCCAAACACAGAAAATCCCATCATTGATCTCCTACCGGAACAAAAATTGATTGAAGCCAAAGGAGGATCTTTGCGATTGGGTGCAAACGAAATTAAATTGGAAGACAATACGCTTGCGTTCAAACTTTACAAATCAAATACCATACACAAAAGGCATAGACACAGATACGAGTTTAATCAAAAATATCTTGAATTATTTACTAAAAAGGGACTACAATTTTCTGGATATAGCGATAACAAAAAACGTATGGAAATACTTGAGATTCCTTCTCACAAATTCTATTTGGGGGTTCAATTCCATCCTGAATTTAGCAGCAGACCTGGGTATCCTGAGGAATCATTTGAAGCCTTTGTAAAAGCTGCTAGTGCATAAATCATTTTGGAACTTCGTAAATTCTTTGGCGAGTATCGCGTAAGGAAACTCTCCTTTTTACATAGCCTTTGTCAAGCAAGTGTCGCAAAGCAAGCCGGACTGTCCTATCAGGAAGAAGAGTCTTTGCAGCCAGTTCTTTTTGTGTAAGCGAGCCTTCGTACTCTAGAGTTTTTAATAGCAATTTTGAGCTTGGAGGCATGTTAAGAAGTTCGTCTGCCAGTTTAACCTTTTTTGCAAGTGCTGAAACTGTAGTAGAATCTTTTTTCATGCGAATAACATTTGCTGTCTGAGGAAACTTGGTACAAGTCACAATTTTGTCTACTTTGAATCTGTCTTTACCATCCATTACAACCTCACAGCGTAGACTTGATGATATATCATCGATTTCTACGAAGCTATCCTCCGGTACTATAAGTGGACGCCTTGTGATGTCAAGTGAGTTTACCGAAACAATACAAAATACCTTGGAATTTTGGTAAATTGCTGGCCCTCCTGCAGACATTGAATATGCAGAAGAGCCAATTGGGGTAGATACAATCAGGCCATCACTACTATCATGCCAAATCTCTTCTCCATTTACACGCAAGACATGTTCAACCAATGTAGCACTTTTAGAAGAAAAGATTGCGATATCATTTAGTGTTGGATAGACATTTTTTCCATCTATTTTAACACCAATCCGAGTGAGATGTTCTATCGTAAAATCGCCTTTTTTTAGTCTGTTTAGGTAAGCTACGAACTCTTTAAGATCAGTCTGCGCCAGATATCCGCTTGATTCAAACTCATTTATTCCTAAAACTGGGATGGTTGAATTTGTGAATCTATGAAAGTAGGTTCTTACTCCACGATCGCCACCAGTTACAATTACATAGTCAACGTCCTTTGTCAGTTGTTTGTTTCCTAGATATACTGCGTCTATTCCTTGATTTTCTAAAGACAGCCTGACTGATTTTACCGTCTGTTCTTGGTCTTGGCTGTATATTGCGACTTTCACAAATGTGATTCAGGTCTTGTACAATAATAAATTATCATTAATACGGTTTTACAATCGTGCCTACAAAATCATGAAGAGTGCAAACGAGTTCATAGACAAAGAATAAAAATGGTTACCCCCCCCCCCCTTTGAACCTAGAAACATGCTGTTATCGCAATTAATAAGATTAGAAAAGTAAGCAAGAGATTACTATTGCTAAGATTTATGTTCAGAATCTTAGCTAATTTCTGTATAAGATCCTTTAGTTACCGTTTCTTTTTCTAGTTCTTGCACCTTTCTTGCCTGCTGCTACATAAGATGCATGTGATCGCTTTTTCATACTTGAATTAGAGCGCGTGAAGTCATTATAGTGAGCTAGTCGCCAATAGTTGCTTTGTTAATGGAATTTTTTAAGCTGATAGAGGTAGAACTAAAAAAGTCAAGATATTATGAATTGGTGAAAGAATTGAGTATTATAGACGAAAACGCTGTGAAGATTGTAATAGAATTAATTGCAAGAAAGGATGCAACTGTGATTGGCATTATGAACCAAGAGGCTAAAGAAGCCAAAAACAAAGGAGTGCGCTATACAATAACAATTGGGTCCGCTCTTTGTAATGATGAGGATTATCTCATAAATATGGTGATTTTGTTACAGTAATCAGTTTTGATAATTGCGATCAAGATATTTACGCACAATTCTTGCCAACATATGAAAAAGTGGTTTCTAGTTTCAGATAACCTAAAAAGATCATCTCTTGCAGGTAAAAAGAACCATTACAACGTTAAATTCCTCTCAGGCTACGGATTATCTGTTTCTCTAAGAGATACCAAGTTTGTATGAGATTAGAACATACTCACTGTATTAATCTTCAAATCAAATCACAAAATATGAAATCAGAGTGTCCAAGGCAAGATCCTCGATGGTTTAGGCCATATCTGTTTATCAGAATTGTGGGTTTGTATCTGCTAGTCTCTAAAGCAGTTGTAATTTTATTAGCAATAGATATCTATCAAACTTGGGGCACAACCTTACCAGATGTAGCTACTAGGGCTGGACTTGTAGGATTCTATTTTATTCCAATGATTGGCATATTGATAATCTGGTCTATACTCTCCATAATAGGTTCAGTCAAATTATTTCTATTACAGAAAGGTGGGTTTTGGATCTCGCTTGCTGCCATATTTATGACTCTAATCGTTTTTCCCTCTGCCTTTACTTTGTATTTGAATTTTGCAAATAATTTCTCATCAGCACTTGTCAATACGCAGACAAATTACGCCATATCGTCTTTGACTATTGCAGCTGATATAACCATGATACCATTATTGTTAATTTCCCGTACACGAGTAAAATGGAAGTCTAAATCCTCACTTTCCAAAAATGATTCAACAAAATAGGCGTGTAGAGTCAATCAAGGGTTTTGCGCTAATGCCTATGATTTAACAGCTCTGCTATTTTATTATATGAATCTATGAAGCCTTTTGCATACATGTTGGCATGTCTTTCCGAGCCTCTATGCGTTCCTAGCTTTGAACGAATATGATGGTAATACTCATGCAAGATAACAAATGGATTGTAAAATATGTCAGAGTTTAATGCGTAGATCTTCTTTTCTGCAGGTACATATACCGCGTACACTGTTCTTCGTTTTTTCTTGATTGTCCCTACCACTATTTGCGGGGTCTCAACTCGATAAAACTCGCTTAGCTTTTCAAGAGCATCCTCAGTCTTCCCGTTCAAAATCATCTGAACTATCTTTGCCTTTGTCAAGTCGTCAAGTTCAGACATGCTTTCAAATTATCCGATATATGATATAAGCAAGTATCAAAAAAGCAGCTTAGTAATCTAGTCAACCTTAATCTGATGTTTGCTAGACCTGTGAAAACTTTACAAGATTATACAGATAAGCCGCGTTTCGTTCTATATCTCCACCATATGGCACTTTAGAAAGTCCAGTTGCTCGGGTTTCAAGAGCCGCCTGTGCAGCTCCTACTGCAAAACATAATGCCCAAAGTGGATCACTCTCTTTTAAATACGCGCATGCAAATGCCGCACAGAATATGTCTCCTACACCAGTTGTGTCAGCGATTGTCATGGTAGGAATTTGTAGATGATAAAGTCTATCATTTGTAAGCATTGTAATGTCTTGCTTGTTTGTATAAAGAACGTGTTTAACTCCTTTTTTCTGCAAAGCAATCATAGATTCCTTGTCTTTTAGTCCTGTAAGATAGAAAGCCTCATCTGGGTCGGTTTTGATGGCACTTATTTTGGAAAGTTCAAGCGGTGTTTTTTCTAAATACACTTTTTTATCGCTGTTAATGCGTCGAAGGTATCCTTGTGGATCAAGCAAAGTAAAATCAGAAAACTCCTTTATCTGTTCAAGAGTTTCTTCTGATACCTCATTGAAGACTGGACTTATTAGGATACCATCGGCATCAGAGTTTCTAAATTCTATTGGATCACATAATGCTTTAAGATATAATTCTCTCTCGGTACCAGAGATTTTTAACAAAAATCTGGTAGTTGGATTACTTGAAATCAAGTTCTTGGAAAGAAAGATTCCTTTGCTTTCCAATACAGACGTAAAGGTAAAATCCTGACCCGCTTTTGTGTGAAGCTCAGCATCAAATTTCATGTTTTTTGCTGTAATTCCACAGTAACATGCAGGCCCCCCCGCTGTTTCAACTAGAGAATCATTTCTTGATATCTCATCTATTGTACAGTGAGAAAATATTGCAAGTTTCATCGATTCCTTGCCAATATCTTTCCATTTAGTTCTTTTTCTGTTTTTGAAGACACAGTTGACAGATTATCTGACCCTTCTTAATGGTCAGATCTACATTAGAAGATAGGCACATGTGGCACATGCCCCGCATAAGTCATGTAATAGAGTCCTAGTTTAAATTCGTTAATCAATCCGTGATACAAGATATAAAGAGGCGGATCACACATACCCCTATGCCATTAAAGCGTGCAAGTCGTGGCCGAAAGAAGGGAGGTAAAGGTTCCTCTGTTCGTATCCAGTGTTCTAATTGTGGTGCAACTGTTCCACGTGACAAGGCAAAGAAAGTAACTTCGAGGCTAAACTTGGTTGAACACAGCTTGGCAAAGGAATTAAGAGCACAAGGCGCGTACATTGCAGCCCCTACTGTTCTAAAATGGTACTGTATTTCCTGCGCAATTCATTTTGGTATTCTAAAGATTAGGTCAGCAGATTCTAGACGTCAGACTGGCAGACTGCGATAGTCAATCCTTTATGCCACTGGCTGTAACCACTATTCTTTGAATTAGTGTAATTCCAGCAATTATGGCCACAATTAGAATTGCATATTTGAGAAATCCTGCCATGCCAATTATTGCAATTACAAGTAATCTTTCTGCTCTTTCACCTATTCCAATTCCTCGAAGTTGAACACCTAACGATTCAGCTCTTGCCCTCGTATAACTGACAAGAAGCGATAGTGTGATAGCTAAAAGTACTAAATATCCTTCTGAATAACCCCCAAGCAATATACCTAGAAATATTGTAACTTCAGCAATCTTGTCAAAAACTGAATCAAGAAAGGCACCTTTCTTCGATGTTTTTCCTGTAATACGCGCAACTTGACCGTCTACTATATCAAAAAATCCAGAAATAAGTAAAAAAACTCCCCCTATTACAAAGGAATATTCTAAATGAATGGCATAAATTATTGCAGAAGCAAAAGCAAAACCCAAGCCTACTGAAGTCCAGAAATTAGCAGATAGACCAGTAGACGCAAACGTTTTTCCAATACTTTGTAGTGTGGGTTCTAGACCTTCTCGGAAGTTGTTAAGCATCGGATAACAACCAATGGTCAATAATTTATACTAACCCGCTCATGTGCATGAAACCTCAATCTGATAACTGGCAATATTTTCTTAATCAAATACCCCAGGCAGAACAAAATCCACAAAGGAAGAGGAAGAGAACAATAACCTGATTGCTAGATATGAAAATATTTGAGGAAAAGGTTGGTGGCAATATGCGGCAGAACATCAACATCCAATTTTCTGGCATCTTCACTCTGTATTATGGAATCTAGTTGTCTTGCGGACTTCTGGCTGTCCATAGATGTTATCCCCTCAACTAAATTTTTTGTGATAATTCATTGTAACAGGGATTGAATCATTTATGATATCACAATCAATACTCCCCATTTTTCTGAGCCAGAATCTTCGTAATCTGATATAGGACTCGAAGTAATCTGGGGATTCAAAATGACGGAGTTCTTTTCCGATAACTTCTAAAGAAGGCCTGCGAAATCTTACATAGGTAGGGGTAAATTGTGTGTACCTTACGAACGCACAGGGTTGTGGATAATGTGGAATCCTTCCACAGACACTGACCAACCCCATATTTTTTAATTGAATATTGCCTGAGGCCTACAACGTTTAGACGAATGTGAGATTCAATAAATTATTTTCTTTTAGACACATTCACAGTTTCACTTGTAACCGCATTCTTTCCAGAAACGTCATAAGCTTTCGCGGTTATTGTATGCATGCCACTTGCAATGTTGCTAGTACTCCACTTG
>MNFB01000057.1 GCA_001917995.1 Thaumarchaeota archaeon 13_1_40CM_4_38_7
TTATTATCGTGGGTTTTGTCCCATAGAACATAATCAGTACAGCAGCAAGTTTGTTCTTTGAATTATTCTGAGCTTCTGGCATAACGGGGTTAGTTAGAACGTCCTTAATTTTTTTGATAGCCAATGATGTGTCAGATAATCAATTTGTTTTGTGTAATTTAATTTCTTCAGTTACTTTTGAATTGCTAAAAATTTAGGAATGGGCTATTTTGTCAGTGAATTAATTCTGTGAATACACTAGTTTCGGTAGAACAGATAATGACGTGTTGACTAGTGACATCTTAGTTGTAACATAGAGCCACTTTTGGTGTCTGTGTAACCCTATTGTCAAGTTGCATATAGGGGGTTTTATAATCAAGTAATCTAGAAAATCTTCTATGACAATCACATATGAGCTAAATCCACCAAAAGTAATTCAGGATACGGTACTGTCCCATGAGGAACTACAGAACTCTGTGAACAAACTAAAAGCCAAGGCCTTTGAGGTCAGTAATGTTTGCAATAGTATTCATGTAACTGATTCCGTACTTGGTATACCCAGAATTTCTCCAATCACAATAGGAGTTTTTATCCGCAATTCTAATGACAAAATAGAGCTTTCTGCTAGTGTACGTGTACGAGATAGAAACCTCACTTCTCTAACTCAAACAATTTGTGATGCCATATTACTTGATCTAAATGCTGTTCTTATTCTTAAGGGCGATCCACCTCCGGCAGGACCAAAAGATTCCAAGCTTGTGCCAAGTGAGGTTGTTAAACAGTTCAACGAACAAGGTTTTGGAAAAAAAATTGATCTTTTTCTTTCATTACCTAGCAATCCAAACTTTGAAAAAATACACAAAAAAATTGAAGCACAGCCGAAAGGATTTGTTACCCAAGTTATCAGCTCACAGGATCAGATTACAAAAATAGTGGATAAATTAAAACCTCAGGGATTTAAAATAATTCCTTGCATACTTTTACCCTCGGAAAAAAATTTGCAATCTGCAAAGAGACTAAATTTTGACTGGTCGAATTACAGTAATGATGTTGTTGGTTTCATAAAAGAAGCTCACAAAATTTCAGGCAATGTACTAATAAGCTCTCCAAATGATTTTAAGAGGGCTCTTGAGGTACTAAAGAAGTTAACTTGATATCATCTTATGCTGTGGGAATTTATCCACGATCTGAAGAGCTTATCGAAGCCACCCGTAAAATCGCAAAAAATCTTCCTTCGTTGTATTTGAAAGAAAAAAAGGAGTATATAGCAATACAAAAAAAGGCAAAGCTTGGTTATGTTTGCGATCCACTTTTAGATTGGGATGACATGTTCAGACCGTTTTCAAAGTTAAAGTCAGTTAATCTTGAAGCACTTAATCGAATCTATGAGACAAACACATTCTATAGAAGACTTTCCTTTGATGGTCCCTTAAATGACGTTGGGAACATAATAAAATCTAACTTGGTAGTTTCCCTATTGCCAAAAAATAGGGCAGTATGTGTTCCTGATCCTTATACATTTGCGGATGTACATTTTAGCCGAAAATACAAAAAAAATGAATTTCCCAAAGCAATAGCAAAAATGCTTCGCAAGGAAATAAATAACTTGGTAAGATCTGGTTTTCAATTAATACAGCTTGTTGCCCCATCAATTGCGTATAATCCAAAAGTTGATTTTGGACTACTACATGAAGCATTAAATATTATTACTCGTGGTCTTAAAGCAAAGACAATTCTTCATCTTTACTTTGGCGATGTTTCAGATAAAATTGAAAGTCTTTTGGAATTACCTGTTTCTGGTCTTGGTTTTGATACCACATCCACATCAATATCCTCAATTAAAAAACATAGCTTTGCAGGAAAATTGCTTGCAGTAGGTTTGATCAACTCGTATAACACAAAGTTGGAAGATAAAGAAGAAAGCATTTCTAAATTAAATAGTGTCATATCAACTACAAAGCCTGATGAAACGTTTGTCACAACAAACTTTGATCTTCAATATTTACCAAAAGATTTTGCAGTTAGAAAGATATTGAGGCTTGGAGCTATTGCAAGAGGAGTTAAAAGTGAGTAAATATTTCCCGACTCAAGAGATAGGTAGCCTGAAAAAACCTTCATGGCTTTTGAATGTGGTAAAAAATCCTGATGTATCAAAGAAGGATAAGGTAAAGGCTAGAAATGAAGCTGCCTTGTTAAATATTAAAACGCTTGAGGATATTGGTCTTGACATAGTTTATGATGGAGAGGTGAGGCGAGTTGAGATGTACGAAGAACCAGTTAGATATGTAAAGGGGTTTGAGTTTGCAGGACGTGTTAGATCATGGGACAACAAATACTATAACAAGGCAAGAGTTACAGGACAGATTGGTTACAAAGAAAATTTTCATGAGGAAGAATTCGAATTTATCAAAGAAAATGCAAAACGTGATATCAAAGTACCAGTGACTGGAGCTTACACTCTGGCAGATTGGTCTTATAATGAATATTACAAATCAAAGGGAGATTTAGTCATGGCATTAGCAAAAAAAGTTGTTAGACCTCTTGTACAAGATCTCGTTAAGCAAGGTGCAAAAATTATTCAAATAGATGAACCTGCAGCAACTACTCATCCATCTGAGATGGAAATCTTCCGAGAATCAATAAACGAATCTGTCAAGGGAGTAAATTCAAAAATTGTTGTACATGCATGTTTTTCAGGAAATGATTATGAAGCCTTGGCACCACAGATGCCAGAGATAAGAGCCCAACAGTATACACTAGAATTTGCAAACCGAGACACGTGGAATTTGGGAGTAAATGACAAAGAACGAAAGGGGTATCACGTCCTCAAGTTATTCAAAGAGTATGGATTCAAAGGTGAGATTGGCATAGGTGTAACCGATGTTCATGTTGACAAAATTGAAACACCACAACTTATTCGTGATAGAATAATCTATTCTTCCAAGGCTTTGGGGGATCCCTCTAAAATTTATGTAAATCCAGATTGTGGTCTTAGAACTAGAACGAGAAGTGTTGCCTTTGAAAAATTAAAAGCCATGGTTGAAGGTGCAAAGATGGCAAGAGTTGCAATCAGCACCTAGATTAAAATTGAAGATTAGAGCTTTTTGTTGTTATCAGATGAATTTATTGGTAGTACCGGTTTGCACAATTTTGTTTGTATTAACTTTATTTTCATTTCATCTTGCCTCTGCTGAGGTGTGGATCCCAAACAACGAGTTTGGTGGATATTACGACTCAAATGGCACATACACGGTAATAGGAGCTGTAAAAAATTCTGAGGATAAAGCAATAGTTCCCACGATTGTCTTTCACGTTAAGGATGACAATAGAACTATCTCTAAATCTTTTACCCTTTCAACCGTAGATGCAGCAAAAGATATTCCATTTAAAATTAAACTACTAGAAGTTCAAGGTAAAGGTGTAATCCTTGAGAAACCCGAGGTTACTTTTGTTGTTGCAAGTCATAATGCTATAAACGTAGATGTAGTTTATGGTAAAACTCTTGTAAAACATCCGGATGGACATACGTCTGGTTTTATTTTCAACAACGGTACCACTACCGTCTATGGTGTAAAAGTATACGCTGTAATCTATGGCAGAGATGGCAAGTTCCTAGATGTTGGCAAGAGTGTTGAAATCATTGATAAGATGGAACCTGGTGAAAAATTTGCATTTTCAATGTATCCTGACCCCACTCTTGCGTCTAAAGTTAGCTATTACAGCTGTTTTGATTTAGGTGCTGACCCAACCCAAACTGTTGCCGTAGAGAGAGACGGGAACAAGTACTATTTCACTTATTTGTCTTCAGGTTACGTTACTGATGCAAAATTTGATGATTTTCAGCAAAAGATTATCCTTACTGCAAGAAACCCATTTCCTGATACTCAATTTGTAAATTTCATGTTTCCAGAAGAGTCAGGTGATCAAAAGTTTTCAGTAATCTCAAATGGTGCTGCGATTGATTTCTTACAAAGTAAAGACCCTGATGGTTATTGGCACGTGGCCTTCAATCTACTACCCAAATCCACTTCTTATGTCTCAATAAGTGGTTTTGAAGAGCATCCGTTACTACCTGTGGGCAATTACAGAAACTATCTTTTAATAATAATACCAATTGCTGCAGCTGTAATAAGTGTCATTATTTGGAAAAAGAAATCAGGTTAAGAAATTCTGGCGAGATTTTTTTCTTCTAAAACTTCGTTAAGTAGTTTCAAGTCAAAGATATTGCTCAGATCAGGTTTCTTATCACCCAAAAATCCTAGATCATAAGCATCATCAGCAGATTTGTAAAGTGAGCTTTTCACCGGATCGTATGTTACCTCCATTCGTGAAAAGGCTTCTTGGAGTTCCTCTACTGGAATTGTCTTGCCCGTTAATTTTTCATTCTGTTCATTGAAAATTCTGATTGCTTCTTCTCGGTTATTGCTTATCCAGATAGTTTCGTCTACATGAGCCTCAAGTAGTTTCTTAATTACATCTGGATGATTCTCCAAGTAGTCCGTTCTTACCACAATTAGGGCAGTAACAAATTTTCCGCCAGGCCAGAGATCTCTTTCATCTAGAAAGATTTTGCCGTTTGCCTCTTTGACAAGTATTGCCCCCCATGGTTCTGGTACCCAAGCTCCATCAATGTCCTTTTTGACCATCATAGTAAGTATGTCAGGATTCTTGGCTGGTATCGCCTGAACATTACCACCATTCTCAGAAGTTTTGTATCCATTTTTTATCAGATAGGCTCTCAGAGCAACGTCTTGAGTATTGCCAAGTTGAGGTGACGCAAATTTTTTACCCGCAAAGTCTTGAGTTGTTTCTATACCTGAGTCATTTCGAATTACAAATACTGCCCCTCCGCTTGTCGCTCCTGCAATAATTCTTAGGTCTTGACCATCGGATTTTAGATAGCCGTTAATTGCTGGATTTGGGCCTACATAAGTCACGTCGATTCTATTTGCAAAAAGCGCTTCAATTGCAGACGGTCCAGCATTGAAAACTTGTGTTTCTATTTTTACATTTCCAAGATTCCTTTGAAAATCACCGTTTCCCAATCCAATAACTGCTTGTGCATGATTTATGTTAGGAAAATAACCAATCCTCAATGTATTAGCGGATGTCGCTACTTGATGGGATGTTTGTAATCCCGAATTCTGCATTAATGACGACGCAATTACAATTGCAATAATTGTCCCCGCAATAGCAAATTTAGATTTTGGTGTCAATATTCCATCTGCCCTAGCGATGAAGATCTAGTCCCCATTTTCGTCGCACTTTATCTTCCAGTTTGTACAACAAAAGTCTGTCAACCAATAGACCAATTGCAAAAATTGTAATCATGCTAGCAATTACCTGACTCATATCAAGGAATTCTCTTCCAACAGATAGAATATGCCCCAGTCCTACAATTGACATTAATATTTCTGCACCTATGATTGCATGCCAAGCAAATGACCATGCCTGCCTTAGACCAATTATTAGGGATGGAGTTGCTGCCGGGATTGTAACGTATCTGAATAATAAAAATCCTCTTGCGCCCATGTTTCTTGCAGCATCAAGATAGATTGGAGGTATGTTTCTGATGCTACTGTATGTGGATATCATTATTGAGAATATTGAACTCATTATAACAACAAACATGATTCCAAATTCGTTGAAGCCTATTAGTAGAATGGAAAATGGAACCCAAGCTATACTAGGAAAAGATAACAGCCCTGCTGAGAATGAATTCAATGTTTTACCAAAGCCCTTGAATTTTATCATAGTAAATCCAATGAGTATCCCAAGAGTGGCTGAAATTGTAAAGGCTCCAATCAGTCTTGCTAGAGTTATGCCTATGCTTTGAGGCAATGACCCATTCCATATTATTTTGGCAAAATTTTCTGCTACCAGTATAGGCGAAGGTAGAGAAATCTTTGGCCAAATTCCAAGCATAAATATGATTTGCCACATACCAAGGAATGCTGCTACGAATAAAGCTGCATTTGCAGCATCATGAAGATTATGTGAGCCTTTGAATTGGGTATTTTCATTCATTGTGTGTCATCCTTCGCATGTGGCATGACTTCACTTTTTAATTCTTCAACAATCTGATGATAATATTTCTGTAGATTTTCATCTTCTGCAAGTCGTGGTCTCCTATAATCAATTACGATCTCTTTTTTTATTTTGGCAGGTCTGTTTTTGAAAATTGCAACTTTATTTCCAAGTATAACAGATTCTGAAATATTATGAGTTACAAATATGATGGTTTTCTTAGTTCTTTCCCAGATCAATTGCAATTCTACTAAAAGTAAGTCTCTTGTCTGTGAGTCGAGAGCTGCAAAAGGTTCATCCATTAACAAAACCTCTGGATCCATTGCCAGAGCTCTTGCAATTGCAACTCTTTGCTTCATTCCTGTCGATAGTTGATAGATGTAAGAGTCTGCAAACTTGGTCAGTTGCATCATGTCAAGGTATCTATGTGATAGTTCCCGGCGTTCTTCTTTTGGAATACCAGCAATTTTTAGTCCAAATTCTACATTATCAATTACCTTAAGCCACGGAAATAGAGCTCCTTCTTGAAAGACCATTATCCTATCAGGACCTGGAGTTGAAATTAGTTTTCCATTAAGCAGAATTTCACCTGAATTAGGTTTTTCAAGTCCCGCTACAACATTTAAAAATGTAGATTTGCCACATCCAGAAGGACCAACAATGCATATGAAATCACCTTCTTCTACATTCAGATTAATTCCATCTAATGCTACAACCGTCTTACCATTATGATCAAAATGTTTTACAATGTTTTTTGCTTGTAATTTAGTCAAAAGAGATAATCCCCTGTCTACTATCGGCAAGATACGACACTAGAAATGCCATATCCCAAGCGATCAATTTCATATAACACTGTTATAATAATGCGGTTAAATAGTGTTCTAATTTTAGCTTAGACTAATTTAGTTTATCTCATTATTTTAAAAATAATTTTTTGCTTTTATGAGAAAATAAATTTAGAAATTGCTAAAGCATAAAAGATAAATGCGAAATTCTGATCACAGAAGACCTCGATGAAAGGAAAAGCAGTTCTGGCCTTCTCTGGTGGACTGGACACATCAGTTGTTGTAAAATATCTTCAAGAAAAACACAACCTCGATGTTGTTACAGTGACAATAGATGTTGGCCAAGGCGATGATCAAAAAAAGATTGCCGCAAAGGCAAAGAGTCTAGGAGTTATAAGACACTACAATTTAGATGCTAGGCAAGAATTTGTAAGAGATTTTATCTTCCCTTCTATTAAAGCAAATGCACTTTACCAGAAAAAATACTGTCTTGCAACAGCGCTAGCAAGGCCGCTTATTGCACAAAAGGTTGTAGAAATAGCAAAAAAGGAAAACGCGAAGGCGTTAGCTCATGGCTGTACTGGAAAAGGAAACGATCAAGTGAGGTTTGATGTCACAATGCGATCTAGATCTGGTCTTCCAATTATTGCTCCAATTCGGGATCTTAATCTTACACGTGATGTCGAATTAAAATTTGCAAAAAAACATGGTATCAAAATTGATACTGCGGCAAAGAGGTTTAGCATCGATCAAAATTTGTGGGGAAGGGCAATAGAAGGTGGAGAATTGGAAAATGCGTATGCTGAACCTCCAGAGGATGCGTTCATCTGGGTAAAAACAAAGGATCTACCTGAAAAACCGCAGTATTTGGAGATCAAGTTTAGCCAAGGAGTACCGGTATCAGCAGACGGCAAAAATCTCAAGCCAATAGAACTTATCGAATATATCAACAAAAAGGCTGGAAATTGTGGTATTGGAATAGTAGACCACATAGAAGATAGAGTGGTAGGCATAAAATCACGAGAGGTCTATGAAACACCTGCGGCTACTTGCCTCATTGAGGCACATACCGATCTAGAAAAGATGACGCTTACAAAACATGAACTGAAATTCAAGTCCATAGTTGATTCAGAATGGGCATGGTTAGCATATTCTGGACTCTGGCAAGATCCTCTGAAATCTGATTTAGATATGTTTATCAATGCGACGCAAAAGAGAGTTAGCGGAACTGTAAAGCTAAAAATGTTCAAAGGAAGTCTGCGAGTTGTTGGAAGGAAATCGAATTATTCGTTGTATAGGCATGACTTGGCAACATACGGATCTGGTTCTACTTTTGACCAAACTCTTGCAAAAGGATTCGTTGAATTATGGGGACTTCAATCAACAGAAGCTAATAAATTACTAAAAAAGAGGTGAGAGATCAAAGAATGAATTGCCCAGAATGTGACGCCAAAATAAAAATTCCAGACGACGCAAGTGTTGGAGAAATAATTTCTTGTCCTGATTGTGGGGCAGATTTTGAGATTGCTTCCAAAAACAGTGGCGTATGTGAATTAAAACATGCTGAAAAAGTAGGCGAAGATTGGGGAGAATAGATGCCGAAGGTTCGCATTGTGTTCGATAGAGTCCGCGTAGAGGAAAAAATGCTAGAGCAAAAAGCAATTGAGCTAGGACACGATACGAAAATGATTGATGCCAAGACAACCCAGATTAACACAGAGAGTAAGAAAAATAAT
Organism: Thaumarchaeota archaeon 13_1_40CM_4_38_7; assembly: GCA_001917995.1. Taxonomy (GTDB): domain Archaea; phylum Thermoproteota; class Nitrososphaeria; order Nitrososphaerales; family Nitrosopumilaceae; genus Nitrosotalea. The sequence goes on from MNFB01000057.1 coordinate 8,528, forward strand.
TTTGATTTTGGAGACGTAGTAATCGAAAGATGTGTTAGTTATTTTCGCGGTCTTCATTTTACAGCATGCCTTGAGTTTCTCGATGTTCCTGTAATCAACAAATTTGAAGTAGCTAATAATTGTGGAAATAAAATGCTGACTTCTCTGTTATTAAGAAAACATAATGTCCCTACGCCAAAAACCTACTTTTCCTTTTCCTCAGATGCGGCGCTTGAGACGTTAGATAAAGAGGGATATCCGCTAGTTATCAAACCCATCACAGGTAGTTGGGGAAGGGGCGTTATGGCCTTAAAGGATAGAGATACTGCCGATGCAATAGTAGAAGTAAGAGAACTAAGTGATGGCCCTCTAGATAGGATATATTACTTGCAAGAAATGGTAAGGAGGCCTCCAAGAGATATTCGAGCTATAACTGTAGGGGAACAAGTGATTGCTGCCATGTATAGAACTTCAACTGACAGTTTTAAAACAAACATAGCTCTTGGGGCAGAACCAATCGCCTGCGAAATCACCAAAGAGCTCGATGATGTTTGCGTCAAAGCATCCAAGGCTGTTGGCGGTGGAATTTTGGGAATTGACGTCATGGAAGATGAAAAGCACGGGCTTGTTGTTCATGAAATAAACAACACAGTAGAATTTAAGGGGCTGGCAAAGGTTGCAAAACGAAATATTCCAAAAGAAATGATCGAGTATGCAATTGCTTCAGCTATAAGATAAATTATACTATGTTATGCTAGGAGTGTATCAATGAAAATCGGTGTAGTCGGAGCATCAGGGTATGTAGGAGGAGAAATTCTCAGACTACTTGTCAGCCATCCCAAAGTAGAGATAGCAACGGTTACTTCAAGGCAGTATGTTGGAGAGTATATCTCTAGAGTTCAACCTGCCCTGAAAGGATTTACTGAGCTAACATTTTCTGAGCTTGATTACGACAAGTTGTCAGACAAATGTGATCTAGTGTTTACAGCGGTACCACATGGAACAGCAGTAGACATTGTAAAAGCACTTTATGATCGTGGTATGAAAGTAATAGATTTGAGTGCGGACTATCGATTACACAACGCGCCTGATTATGACAAATGGTATGGATGGCAGCATCCATATCCTGAGCTGCTTTCAAAGTCAGTATTTGGAATTCCAGAAATGCACAGAGAAGAAATCAAAAAAGCTCAGCTAGTTTCATGCCCTGGATGCATGGCGGTGACATCCATTCTTGGATTATACCCAATCATAAAGAAGAACATTATAGATTCGGAACACATTGTAGTAGATTCAAAGATTGGATCGTCAGGAGCTGGGGCTGGTTCTGAGGCAGGGACTCATCACGCGATGAGATCTGGAGTCATAAGACCCTACAAACCAGCTAAACACAGGCACACCGGTGAAATTGAACAAGAGCTAAGCCAAGTAGCTGGTAAGAAAATCAAAATATCCATGAGTCCTCATGCAGTGGATGTAGTAAGAGGAATTTTGTGTACAAATCACACTTTCCTTACTCAGGAAGTAAGTGAAATGGATATCTGGAAGATATATCGTGAGCAGTACCAAAACGAAAAATTCATCAGACTAATTCGTGACAAGAAAGGATTCTATAAATTTCCTGATCCAAAGTTTGTAGTAGGATCCAACTTTTGTGATGTTGGATTTGATATAGACGAGGACAATCATAGGTTAGTTGTACTCTCAGCATCAGACAACCTAATGAAAGGGGCCGCAGGTTCTGCCATACAAAACATGAACGTTATGGCAGGATTCAATGAGATGGATGGTCTAGCGTACTCGCCATTAACTCCTGTGTGAAAATATGATAACGATCAAGATAGGAGGAAGTGTGGTAGATGGTCTTCACCCTTCTACAATCTCAGACCTAAAAAAAGTATCTCAACATGAAAAAATAATACTAGTACATGGTGGTGGTAAAGAAGTCACCAAGATTTCTGAAGCTCTTGGAAAAGAACAGAAATTCATAGTATCTCCTGGTGGAATAAAGAGTAGATATACTGACAAGGAGACAATAGAGATTTTTACGATGGTCATGTCAGGCAAGATAAATAAAATGATTGTCAGAATCCTACAAAAAAACGGAATCAATGCAGTTGGTCTTTCTGGAATAGATGGAAAAATAATCCAGGCCGAAAGAAAAAAGAAGCTAATTGTGATAAACGAAAAAGGAAGAAAGATGGCAATTGATGGTGGATATACTGGAAAAATACAGGATGTAAATTCTAGTCTTGTAAGTGTAATCTTGGATCAAGGATATGTTCCAGTCATATCCCCCATAGCACTAAGTGAAGAGTTTGATTTTCTAAACGTAGATGGCGACCGAGCTGCTGCATATGTAGCAGGAAAAATGCACTCAGACAAGATCCTATTCCTTACTAACGTAGATGGTTTGATGATGGACGATAAACTAGTCAAAAAGTTATCCTTATCAAAGGCAAAGGAAATTTTACCAAAAATAGGATTTGGCATGGAAAAGAAAATTCTTGCTGCAACAGAAGCACTGGAGTTAGGCGTAAAAGAAGCATTAGTTGCAAATGGTCAAAAGGAAAATCCAATATCATCGGCCATTGCTCACGATAATTGTACGGTGATTTCAAGATGACTGAAGATCAATTCATGGGAAATATCTATCAAAGATTTCCCGTTACAATTGAACGTGGACTTGGAGCTCATGTATGGGACATAAACGGAAAGGAGTACATAGACTGCATGGGTGGTTATGGCGTAGCTCTAGTAGGCCATTGTAATCCTCGTGTAGTTCAAGCTCTTAAAACACAACTTGAAAAGATCATCACTGTTCACAGTTCCCTTTACAACAAAACTAGAGAAGAGTTTCTTGAGAACCTCATTAAGATAGCGCCGAAGAATCTGGGTCAAGTATTTCTTAATAACAGTGGAACCGAAGCGGTTGAGGCTGCCATAAAATTTGCGCGTAAATTTACTGGAAAGAAAGGAATGATAGCTATGAATGGATCGTATCATGGAAAGTCATTTGGTTCACTTTCGGTTACCTTCAGCCCAAAGTACCGCAAATCGTTTGAACCACTTGTAGAAAGTGTTTCATTTACGCCATTTGGTGATATTGATGCTTTACGTTCTAATGTAAATTCTGAAACAGCACTTATCATTCTAGAACCGATTCAAGGAGAAAGTGGAATTCATGTTGCTCCAGATGGCTTTCTGCAAGAAGTAAGAAAATTGTGTGACGAAAAAGGAATTGTTTTGATATTTGATGAAATTCAGTCAGGTCTAGGAAGAACAGGCAAAATGTGGGCAAGCCAACACTGGGAAACTGCTCCCGATATCATGTGTCTTGCAAAAGGAATAGCTGGTGGAGTTCCTATGGGCGCCACTCTAGTAAGGCCAGATATTTTGGCTTCAATTAGCAAAGGTGAACAGTCATCTACGTTTGGTGGAAATCCTCTTTCTTGTGCAGCAGGAACTGCAACCATTAAGGCCCTTACTGAAGACCAATTAGTGGAAAATGCTGTAAAAAAGGGAAAGATTTTTCACGAGGGATTGGAAAGACTAAAAGAAAAGCACAAAATAATTCGCGAAGTTCGAGGCAAGGGTTTGATGATTGGGGTAGAAATGAAATTTGATGTAAAAGATATTTTATTTGATGGAATCGCAAATAACCTATTACTACTTTATTCAGGCAAGAACATATTACGATTATTGCCTCCGCTCGTAATTTCCGAAGCAGACATAAACAAAGCTTTAGAAACTCTCGATATCATATTATCAAAGGAGGAACAGCGAAGAAATGTCTAGAGACAAAACAGATGATACTATAATTGAAATGTTAAAAAAAGATTCAAGACAGTCTTTTGTTGAAATTGGTGTAAAACTGAGTCTTTCGGAATCGGCTGTCAGAAGAAGAGTCAAGAATTTAACTGATGGTGGTGTGATAAAAAAATTCACCATTGAAACCGGCGATGCTAACTCTACTAGTGCAATAATCCTAATTTCAGTGGATTCTGCAACAGACACATCCAAAGTCTCAGCAAAGCTAGCAAAGCTACAAGGCATTCACACAGTTTATGAAATTACTGGTCAATATGATATTGCTGTAATCATCAGAGCGCCAACAATCACGGACATAAATGTCTGTATAGATAATCTACGAAAAGTTCCTGGTGTTTTTGACACCAATACAGTAATAATACTTCGAACTGTAACTTAAAACGAAGTTCGGCTCCTTCTTTTATGTAATGACGTGAATCGTCACATAAACGCCAAATTTAGCCGAATTCTGTACGAATATGTTTATATTTGTTAAATTTTGATACTAAATAAGCAATGGAAGATCCGAATTACTACGCATACATGCATAACGAAACTGGTACAAAACCAAAAAAGATTCGTATCCTAGATAGTACTCTAAGAGAAGGAGAACAACATCCTGGTGTAACATTTTCGAACAAGCAGCGGATTCAGATTGCATGGATGCTTGATTACTTTGGCGTTGACCAAATAGAAATTTCTCCAGTAGTGTCATCTGATCATAAAGAAGCTACAAAGACCATAATCAAGCAGGGATTAAGAGCTGATATTGTAGCACACGTACGTGCACTCAAAGAAGATGTTGACATTGCACTTGACTGCGATGCTACTTGGATGGCAACATATCTTGGCATATCAGACATACATATGAAAGACAAGCTGAGAATAACCCGGGAAGAAGCCATGAAAAGAGCGGTTGAAACTGTTGAATATGCTAAATCGCATGGTTTGAAGATGAGATTTACAGTAGAGGATGCCAGCAGAGCAGAACCTGAATTCTTGATTAAGATATGCAAGGCAATCTCCGATGCAGGAGTTGATAGAATAAGCATACCAGATACAGTCGGAATAATGAGACCAAATGGTATGTATAATCTTGTGAAAACTGTTCGTGATGAAATCAAGACCCCCCTTGATGTACATTGCCATAATGATATTGGTCTGGCATTATCAAATGCTTTGGCAGGATGTGATGCAGGCGCAGAACAAATCCATACTACAATTGACGGAATTGGTGAAAGAACAGGTATACCTGCTCTTGCAGAGACAGCAGTTGCACTGACATATCTTTACAAATCTCCAAACAATTTCAGATTAGATATGCTAATGGATCTCTCAAGATTGATTGAGCAATACACAAACATAGTTCCATACGATTCCAAGCCTGTTGTTGGTGCAACGGCCTATAAGCACAAGGCTGGAACACACTTGGCTGCCATCCTTAGAAATCCTGCCGCATACGAGCCAATTGAGCCCAAAGTTGTCGGTAACAGAAGGAGGTTAGTTTTTGGAGAGCTTGCTGGAAAGAATGGTGCTGCCTACCTCATGTCGCTTTTAGGCCTAGACCAGAATGATGAGAATGCAAAAAAGGTAGCTGCGGGGCTCAAGAGTCTAAGAATGGGAGATTTACTTGAAATTCCTTTAGATGATAGGCTAGAAAAAAAGATAATTAATGACACCCAAGTGAAAGTAAAGACAGGTAAATAATATGAAATGTCCAGAATGTGATGCCAACATCAATCCCCCAAAAGACTCTATGGAGGGAGAGATAATTACTTGCCCAGACTGTGGTGCAAGTTTTGAGCTTACAAAGGGGTCGTCCGGCTTTGAGTTGAAACCAGCACAAACTGTTGGTGAGGACTGGGGCCAGTGAGCTCAAGATTATCGATTCTCTACGATACCATAAGGTGGGAAGAAAAAGCTCTCTTCGATGCAGCTAAAACAAAGGGCGTTGATGCTAAGATGGTAGACTGTAAGAATTTGTTTGTAAATCTAGATAAAAGCAAAGAAGACTTTGGAACTGTTATCCAAAGATGTGTTAGTTATTATCGTAGCCTTCACTCTACCGCAGCGCTTGAGGGTAAAGAAGTCAATGTGATAAATTCTTTGAACACTAGTATTTTTGCTGGAAATAAACTGTTTACTCATATGCTGCTAGTAAAACATGGAATACCTACTCCCTTCAGTGCCGTTGCCTTTTCAGAAGATGCTGCGCTTGGACTTCTTGAGAAAAGAGGTTATCCAATGGTTTTGAAACCTACGATTGGAAGTTGGGGCAGGATGATAGCTTTACTAAAAGATCGCGATTCAGCCCAAGGCATCATGGAAACTAGAGAGAGGATGTACCCAATTTATCAGGTATATTATTTAGAAGAGTTTGTCAACAGACCGCCTCGTGATATTAGGGCTATCATGATAGAAGACAGGGTTGTTGCTGCAATATATCGATACTCAGGCGATGGGCAGTGGAAAACGAACATGGCATTAGGTGGTAGGGCAGAAGAATGTAAGATTACCAAGGAACTTGAGGATGTTTGTGTCAAAGCAAAAAATGCTGTTCAAGGCCAAATCGTTGGGATAGATTTGATGGAAAGTAAGGAAAAAGGACTGGTAGTTCATGAGATTAACAATACAACGGAATACAAAAATACCGTAAGAGTTACTGGCGTAGATATACCAGCCTTGATGATTGATTATGCAATAAAGTCGAGAAAATAAGAATTGGACTCTTCAATAACCATTACACCTAGGTATTCAGTAAAGATGCTAGAGAAGGTTCTAAGACTGTACACTCCTTCCCTATCAGAAAAACAACTAGCCGAGTTCTTAGCTGACAAATGTGACGATCTAGGATTTGAAAATATACGCATAGATGAAGTAGGAAATCTTACTGCAACAAAAGGATCTGGTTCGCCAAAAATCTTGCTTTGTGGTCATATGGATACAGTGCCAGGAAAGATAAAAGTAAGAAATGAAAATGGATTCATTTATGGTCGCGGAGCTTCTGATGCAAAAGCACCACTAATGGCAATGCTTCTAGCAGCTGCTTCCCTTCAAAACAATAATGGAACAATAGTATTTGCAGCAGTTGTAGACGAAGAGGGAAATGCAACTGGGATCAAGAGTCTTGTAAAACAAAAGCTTGACATAGATTATGCAATTTTTGGAGAACCAAGTGGAATTAGAAATATTACAATTGCCTACAAGGGTAGGATAGCCATAAATCTAAAAGTAAATGTAGGAAACAGTGCTCATGCAAGTGCACCATGGCTTGCGAAAAATGCAATCGAAGAATCATATATTTTTATAAATGCTCTAAAAAACGCATTGGAAGGTAATCAATCCAACAAACCAAAAAGCAAGATGTTAACTGCGGCACTCACAGAAATTAAGGGTGGCACAAGTCATAACGTGACTGCACTAGAGTGCGATGCTATTTTGGACATAAGGATACCAGTAGATATGAATTGCAAGATGGTAGGAGAAAAGATTGCGACTACAGTTCAAGAGATTGCAAAGAAACAAGGAGTAAATGCATTTTATTCTATATTGGATGAAACTGAGCCCTTTGAGGCGCCACACAATTCTCCACTTGTCAGGGCGTTAACACTAGGCATCATTGATATAGAAAAGACAAGACCCCAGCTGATAAGAAAGACTGGAACTGGTGATATGAATATCATAGGAAATGCGTTGAATATACCGGTTGTAACTTATGGGCCAGGCGATCCTCATGCCTCTCACACAATTGATGAACGAGTATCGACAGATGAATATCTTAGGAGTATTGAGGTGTTTAAACAAATGATGCATCACATTAGAAGATTACATGCAAACCCAATTAAATCGCAAAAAGCAACATAGTTCTGCAACCCAAACCGAAGCTCAAAATATACAACAAATAAAGCTCTTCTATGTTATGGTTTGTCGGTCTTGGCATTTCTGGCATAGATGGAATTAGTTCAAACGCACTCAATATCATAAAAAAGGCCGATATAGTTTTTCTTGAAAATTTCACGAGTCCTATTGGAAAACAGGAAGTATCAAGAATTAGAAAGCTTTCTAAAAAGAAACTCAAAATTGCATCGCGATGGATGGTTGAAGATGGAAAGGCCATACTTTTGGCCTCCAAAGGAAAAACTGTTGTTCTCCTTTCATATGGAGATCCATATGTAGCAACGACTCACATTGAGTTGCGTACTAGGGCAGAAAACGAGAAAATTATAACAAAGACAATACATGGTGCGTCTGCAATAACATCACTTGTCGGAGAGTGTGGGTTACATCATTACAAGATAGGCAAGCCTGTTACCATCATGAGGGAACTACTATCGTTGACTACTGTGTATTACACCATTTATGAAAATATGATAAAAAACAGTCATAGCATCTTGATTCTGGAATATAACAATGATGCCAATTTCTTTTTAGACCCTAAGGAGGCGTTTTCTAGTCTTCTTCTTACTGAAGATTCAGAAAAAAGATCCGTAATAAATGAATCAACGTTTGCGATAGTTGCTTCACGAATTGGTACAAAGAATCAAGGCATCATTGCTGGCAAATTGTCATCTCTTATGAATACTAATTTCGGCAAGCCACCACATACCATCATCATACCAGGCAAGATGCATTTTACAGAGCATGATGCGATCAAGGTCTTAGCAAAATGTTTGGACGAACCATTAGATAACTCATCGAAAATTCAGAAAATATCTGAGCAAATGCTTCTAAAATATATTCCAAAGGCAAGAAAAGCCCTTGAGGAAGTAAGACGAGTGTTCAAAGATGATAAAGTGTTGCAACCAGTTATAGAAAATGCGCAGCTATACCTAGACGATGCTGAGAAATTTCAAAGCGAAGGAAAAGATGAGCTTGCGGTGTTGAGTGTAGGATATGCAGAAGGTTTGATAGATGCACTTCGTCTTTCAAAAGGAATAGATCCTTGGGCACAGAGTTTATAGATTAATCAAGTGGTAGAAGATTTTGTTTAGTGATAGATTTGGATATATTTAACAAGGAAATAATTTCAGCCTTTTATGTTACATCACTTTCTAGAGAGAACCCTGTAGATGTTCTTAGAAGAAAGTTGTCTTTGAGTTCTGACCATCTCACAGAAAGAATAGAATCTCTTGTGGAAAACAGCTTTATTGAAAAAGACAAGAAAACTTTGACTGAACTGGGTAGGGGTTCAATAAGAGTAGTTCTTGCAGGCGGTGTTTTTGATATTATTCACCCTGGACATTTGCACACACTGAGGGCTGCAAAAGCGTTGGGAAACGTTTTGGTTGTTGTAATTGCAACTGATAAAACTGCGCAAAAGATAAAAAACAGAATACCGCTTCACAACATGGAATTACGAAGAGATTTGGTTAGTTCACTTTCAATGGTTGATTATGCTATGGTTGGCCATGAAGGAGATATTTTCAAGACAGTCAAGTTAGTTAAACCTGATATTATAGCTCTAGGATACGATCAGATTCATCAGGAGAAATTCATAGTAGATGGGTGCAAGAAAATTGGTGTTGACGTATCCATTGCGAGATTACAATCTCCTGTTCCAGACATAAAAAGCTCAAAAATTGAAAGCGATTACGGAAAATCAATTTATGGACTGTAAGCATTTGAAAATTATTGTTATTGGATAGGTTTTACAGGTACACGTATTGAGATCTGAGAACCGATAGATAGTTTAGTTGCTTTTTTTATATTGTCTTTGGAAATTAATTCTATTACAGAATCATCATGATGAGTTCTCTCTAATAGGATCAAGGCTGTGTCAAGGTTGTTAACTCTTGCTGGATAACATTTTACCCATCCGTACGTGCGCTTACCATCTGAAAAACCATTTATCATTATACCCGGATAGGCATCAAGAGTTCGTTTTGCTTCAATGAATTCCTTGTCTTTCAACTTTACATTTAGGGTACCAGCAAATGGAATATAGCCAAGTTTTGTCTTGAATTGCTTTGCATATCCTTTCAATGACATATAGTAAGCTCCTTCCCCCATACCAGAAATTATTGTGCCTTTGAACTCAATGATTGAAGGCGATGTTTCAAGGTCTGATTTTAGAATTGAAAATATCTTTGAGATCTCTGCATGGCCTTTGGTCGTTATCCTTACAGAAACTTTTTGTCCACTTCGTAATCTCTCGATATAGCCACTTTCCTCCAGCTCCAGAAGATGTTTTGACGCAGCTTGTTGAGATTTGCGGATACTTTTTCCTAGAGATGATGTAGTTATAGGTATGAAATTATATCGTGCGCCTTTTGCAAAAAGTTCTGCAAGTGTTAGAATGTGTTGTATTTTAAGTTCCAGCATTGATCTTATGCAATACCAAGCTCTGTAAATGTTTTGAGTATTAATCCATCAGTTGATTTGAGATTGGCCATTCTATGTCCCATGACACATTCAATCCCTGCTTGTTTTGCAGAATCAATTAATCTCTGTGTTATGATGCCATCTAGCACTAGATACTTTATGCCAGAACCTGGGGAAAGCTTTCCTACAACCTCACTTACTGGCACTTTGAAGACTTCGTTGAGTCCTTCATCCAGTGCTACTGCTTCAAGAGACTCGTTAAGTTCCGGATATACTTTCTTTGCAACATTTGCTAATGGCTCATCGCTGGGATCTTGCAATTTTGGTTTTGCGGTTTCTTTCTTCATGTCCACAGCAGTATCTTTGAGAATTTCTACTATCTGCATAGGCGTCAATTCCTCAACCTCTACACCCTCAGGTGCTCTATGTACAACATCGATACGAACCATTGATTTGAGTTCTTTGAGAATAAATCCGCCTGCTCTATCACCATCAAGGAATGCTACAACCTTTGATTTTGATTCACAGAGTGATTTTATTGACTCGTCAATTTTTGCACCTTCTATTGCAAGTGCATTTTCAAACCCTGCACGTAGAAGATTTATCACATCTGCACGACCTTCTACAAGTATTATCCAGGGAGAATCAAAAACTCCAGAGCCACATGCTAGCTTTTCTTTCCCAAAAGTAGTTAGTTTACCAGCCGATGTGACTTCAGATACGTCCTTTAGCATTTCATCGCCTTCACTAATTGTCTTTGTTGACCATTTTTGGACGATTTCGCGTGCTCTATCTACGATTTCCTTTTTTTTAGCAGTGCGTACGTCCTCAATTGCTTCCAGTTTGAATGTAGCCTGAAATGGTCCTACTTTATCAATACTTTCAATGGCAGCAGCTATCAAAGCTGCTGTATTGATGTCTGTACTCATTGGTAGTAATGCGTCCCCCTTTGTTTGATTAGTCGTAGTCGTAGTGTTGACCTCGATTCTTCCTACTTTGGAGACCTTTTGAAGTTCGTTTAGGTTCATCTCTGGGCCAAGCAGTCCTTCTGTTTGGCCAAAAATTGCACCTATTATATCGGCCTTCTCAACGAGTCCATCGACGTCAAAGCTGAGCTTAACGTGATACTTGACAATTCCACTATATGGCAAATCATTAACCTCTTAATTTTTGATCAATCTAGTTTCTTTGAAGGATGATATAATGCTTATTGTTCGTCTCTCATCTTAATCTACATATGATGAGAGGTTCTCAACATTCCTTACCTTGCCTTTCGTAATAGCAACGAGTTTTCTCTTAAAGGATAGGTCAATTGTCATCCTGTGTTCTAGCTGAGATATTATTCGGCGAGTGAGGTATCTACCCTTTCTATCTGAATCAAGAAGTACGATGAGATGTCTGTATCGTGGCATCGAATCTACAAATTTCGTTAATCCTTTGAAACTATGAAATTGACACACTCTTCCAGAAAATCCCAATCTCTTCAGAGCATTTTCGTCCCTTTTCCCTTCAACGACAACTATGCTATTCTTCTTTGAGTTAAGTAATCTAATAAAATTTCGAACCTCGGCTATTTCCGAATCGTCAACAATCACAAACTTATTTAGAACTAATAATATTAAGCAATTCTCAATAGATGTCTGACATACTAATTATACAAAACGCAAGATATGAGGGACCTGCGGTACTAGGAGAATTACTTAGGGCAGACGGCTTTGATACCACAACAGTCTTGGCAAAAAAAGAAAAGATACCTGCGATCGAACCACGTGCCATAGTGATTCTTGGTGCACCTGAAAGTGCAAACGATGATTTTCCATACCTTAGGGAAGAACTTAATCTTATAAGAGAATCAGTCAGAAAGAACATACCGGTACTTGGAATATGCTTAGGATCTCAACTTATTGCAAAGTCATTGGGGGCCAGAGTCTACCAAGGAAATAGGAAAGAAATTGGTTTCTATCAAGATATCGAATTTGATAATACAGTTGACTCGAAACTTTTCTATGGTATCAAGAGTCCTGCAATGGTATTTCATTGGCATGGAGATACCTTTGACCTTCCCAAGGGCGCCATAAGATTGGCTCATTCAAAGGATTACGAAAATCAGGCATTCAGGCTTGATAGTTCCGTAGGCGTACAATTTCATCTTGAAGTAGATGAATCAATCATACGATTGTGGCTTGAAAAGTCAAAAAACGAACTCAGTAAGGTTTCTTACATTAATCCAGAAGAAATAGCTAAAAAAATACCCCAGAATATAGACACGATTCAAAACAACATGAGAACATTTTATCGAAATTTTAAGTCAGAATTTAATCTTTGACAAAAGTTTAATATAAAGACAATTAGACTTTCGAATTTAGTTATGATATTACAAATTAGAATGTACGCCAGAGATTGTCAGTTTTTAAAACACAGAGAGGAAAGCCTGTTTTGAGTACTGTTACAAAGATTTTTGAAGAAACCATTTCAACTGATCATAAAGTAATAACAGAAGATCTTTCAAAAGCAGTCCTAAAGAAATATGGTGTCAAAGTTCCTGGATATGCGCTAGTTGAGACTGCCAAAGATGCAGTTAGGGCAGCTAAGAAACTCGGTTTCCCACTTGTCATGAAAGTTGTGTCACCGCAGATTCTTCACAAGACGGATGTCGGTGGAGTAAAGGTTGGATTACAGAATGAAAAAGAAGTAAAGAAAGCATTCACTGACATGTATTCAAGACTCTCAAAGAAGAAGGGAGTTCAGTTAAAGGGAATCTTACTTGAGAAGATGGTTCCACAGGGCGTAGAACTCATTGTAGGACTTCAAAACGATCCTCAGTTCGGTCCAGTAATAATGGTAGGATTGGGAGGAGTCTTGACAGAAATTTTCAGAGATGTTGCTTTCAGAATGCTTCCAATTACAATAGGTGATGCCAGGTCGATGTTAGCTGAACTGAAGGGTTCAAAGATTCTACAAGGCTACAGGGGAAGTGAACCAATCGATTTGAATATGCTTGCAAATGCACTTGTTCAGATAGGAAAGATAGGAACGGATAATGCTGGCTACTTTGACAGTGTTGACTTTAATCCAATAGTGGCATATCCAAAATCATACTATGTAGTTGATGCAAAAATAATTTTAAGAAAAGAATTCAAAAAAGATGCAATCTCTACTGCAAAACCAAACATAGAGTTTATGGAAGCATTCTTCACACCCCAGTCTATCGCACTTGTTGGTGCGTCTGCTACACCCGGTAAAATTGGAAATTCAGTTCTAGACAGCATAGCAAAGCATGACTATAAGGGTAAAGTCTATCCCATAAACCCCAAAGCTGAAGAGATTCTTGGGCTCAAATGTTATCCCTCACTTGACAATATCACCGAACCAATTGATCTGGTTATAGTTTGTGTTGACCTTTCTGTGACTCCACCGGTTTTGGAGGCCTGCTCAAAGAAAGGAATTCATAATGTTGTCATTGTTTCTGGCGGAGGCAAAGAACTTGGTGGTGAGAGAGCAGCCTTCGAAGCTGAAATAAAGAGAGTCTCTGAACAGAACAGAATCAGAATCATTGGTCCAAACTGCATTGGTATGTTTAATGCGGCAAACAGACTAGACTGTGCGTTCCAAGGCCAAGCAAGAATGATCAGGGCAAGGTTGGGTCCTGTTGCCTTGCTATCTCAGAGTGGAACAATGGGAATAAGCTTCCTTGAGACTGCAGATTCTTTTGGATTGTCAAAGATGGTAAGTTATGGTAACAGATCAGACGTAGACGAAGCAGATATGATATGGTATCTGGCAAACGATCCTCAAACGAAGGTGATTGCACTTTATGTTGAAGGATTTGGCGATGGTCGCAAATTCATTGAAACTGCAAAGAGTGTGATGAAAGAAAAACACAAGTCCGTAGTAATTTGGAAGAGTGGAAGAACAGCACTTGGAGCAAAGCAAGCCGCTTCACATACAGGCTCGCTTGGTGGTTCAAACGCTATAATCATGGGAGCTTTCAAGCAAGCAGGAATAATTTCTGTCGATAGTTATCAAGAGCTTGCTGGAGTAGTAAAGGGACTAGCTTGGCAGCCAGCAGCAAAAGGAAATAGAGTTGGCCTAGTAAGCAATGGTGCGGGTCCAATGATTGGAGCAATAGACCAGTTTGAAAAATTTGGATTAGAACTAGGAAAGGTATCAGAAGCTACAGTAAAAGAGATGAAAGAACATTATCCGGCAACATATGTGATAGGAAATGGCAATCCTGTGGATGTCACTGGTGGAGCAAATGCAGACGATTACAGATTTGCAATTCAAAAATTCGAGGATGATCCAAACATCGACATCATAATGCCGTGGTTTGTATTTCAAGATGACCCGTTAGAAGAGACCATAATAGATTATCTTGGCGAATTTTCCAAGCAAGCCAAAAAACCACTCCTCATAGGCGGAAATGGTGGTCCATATACTCAGAAAGTTTCAGGCCTCATAGAAAAACGTCAGGTACCTGTCTATGATGATATCAGAACATGGGTGGCAGTAGCATCATCTCTACACCAATGGGGAAAGCACGTAACAGACAAGGTTTAATTTCCTCATTGTTGGGAATCCCACCATGTCTTTGGTTACCGTTTCAAAATCTGACGGAATCTGTACTGTAAAGATAAACAGGCCAGACAAGTACAACGCTATGAATATGGATGTAGCAAATGAACTTATCAAAGTCTTCAAAGAAATTGATACTGATGATTCAGTAAAAGTGGTAATACTTACTGGAGAAGGAGACAAAGCATTCTCCGCTGGTGCAGACATTGCATACATGTCTACAATATCTCCTATCGAGTCAGAAGCGTATGCAAAGTTGGGTCATCTTCTAACTTATACGGTTGAAAATTGTAGCAAGCCAACGATAGCTGCAATTAATGGATTTGCACTTGGTGGTGGATGTGAATTGGCTCTTGCATGTGATATCAGAATAGCTTCTGATACAGCCAAGATAGGTCAACCAGAAGTGACAATTGGCATATGCCCAGGCTGGGGTGGAACACAAAGATTGCCGAGAATTATTGGAATAGCTAAAGCAAAGGATCTGATTTACACTGGAAGACAAGTAAAGGCAGATGAGGCAAAGGAGATGGGATTGGTAAACAAGGTAGTTGAACTTTCAAAATTGATAGAAGAGACAACCAATATTGCTAAGATGATTGCACAAAACTCTGCTATGGCTGTAAGAATGTCAAAGGTTGCCATAAACAAGGGTAGAAATTCAGATATTGATACCGCTCTTGCACTTGAACTTTACACCTGGGGATTGTGCTTTACTCATCCTGACAGAACAGAGAGGATGACTGCTTTTGTTAACAAATCAAAGTAGATGCCTACTTTTCAGTTATTCCTAATATGTCTGGTATGAAAAGATTCTTATAATTTCGAGGCTCAATCAAATCTATGAGTAATACTCAAGCAACAAAACTGCTTACAATCACACCTAAAGCGGCAGAAAAGGTATCGGCTTTCATGAAAGAGGAAGCTGAACAACCAGAATTTCTGCGAGTATACGTACAGGGAGGCGGCTGCTCTGGCTTGTCCTATGGAATGGGCTTTGAGAAAAAGGCTGAAGAGGACGACCTTGTAATAGAAGAGAATGGTGTAAAAGTGCTAGTTGATAGCTACAGTGCCGATTATCTGAAAGGCGCGAATATTGACTACATTGAGAGCCTAATGGGAGCTGGATTTAAAATTAACAATCCAAATGTAACCAAGTCTTGCTCTTGTGGTCACTCATTTAACACCTCTTAAATTCAGAATTTCTTAATTTTTATTTTGTATTATACCAGAGTTAGTTCTAGTTTAATCCTTTAGATCACAATTAGAGTCATTGTTGTAAGAACATGCGGTATCTTTCGTACATATTTTGTGATTGTTTGTTCTAAGATAATAGAATCTTGGGCTTCAATCTCTGCTATAACATCGTAGAGACCCAAAACTCCGGTTACTTCCTTTACACCTTTTATTTCCAAAATGCTTCTTATTACTTGATTTTCTTTTCCTGTTTCACAGTGAATTGCAACAAATGCCTTTGTCATTTCTGATTATCTATCTTAGAACTTTGCCTATGGCCAGAGGCCTCTTGCTTCATATGCTTCTAGTACTCTTCCGACAGCGAGCACCATGCTGGCGTTTCTCATATCTACTTTGTGTTTCTTTGATAGTGTATAAGTATCATTAAAGCCGCTCACAATGTGCTGCTCCATTTTACCTGCAACTTCATTAAAGGTCCAGTAGTATCTTTGTAGGTTTTGCACCCACTCAAGATATGAAATACATACTCCTCCCGAGTTTGCAAGAATGTCTGGGATTACCATTATCTTCTTTTTGTATAGAATTTCATCTGCTTCTGGAGTCGTAGGTCCATTAGCTGCCTCTGCAATTATCTTACAGTGAATATTTCGTGCTATCTGAGGGGTGATTTGGTTTTCAAGAGCGGCTGGAACTAGTACATCACATGGGGTCGTGAGAAGTTGCTCTGTTGATATCTTTTTGCTTCCTGGATATCCGACTACACTTCCATGCTTGTTCTTATAATCAAGTACTTTTTTTGAATCTAGTCCTTTGCTATTTATTATTGAACCCTTTGAATCACTTACTGCGATTACCTTTGCACCCATCTTCTCTATGTATTCGGCTGAAAATGTTCCGGCATTACCATATCCTTGGATAACAACTTTTGCCCCCTTGAGTCTTAATCCTACTTTCTTTGCGGCCTCCCTCACACAATATGCAACTCCTAAACCAGTTGCGACATTTCGTGCCAAAGATCCTCCAACCGCAAGTGGTTTTCCTGTAATGACTGCGGGTTCGGCTTGGCCGTGCATCATGCTAAAGACATCCATTATTTGTGCCATCTCTTTTCCTGTTGTGTATACATCAGGAGCTGGAATGTCTTTTCCTGGTCCTATTATCTCAGATATTGCATATGCATATCTACGTGTTAATCGTTCTTTTTCATCTGCAGAGAGTCTCTTTGGATCACAGATGATTCCTCCTTTGCCTCCTCCAAAAGGAACATTGACGATTGCGCATTTCCATGTCATCCACATCGAAAGTGCCTTTACTTCTTCTATTGTTACGTCGGGATGATATCTAATTCCTCCCTTGTGTGGTCCTCGAAAATCATTATGTTGAGATCTAAATCCTGTGAATACTTTGATCTTACCGTTATCCATTTTGACGGGAAGAGAAACAGTTAGAACTTTTTTTGGTGTTGCAAGCATTTCGTGAACGCCTGGATCAAGTTTCAAAATTTTTGCAGCGTTTGCAAGTTGCTTTAGAGCATTCTGCCAAGGATCGATTTTAATCAATCTTAACCGATATGTCTCACTGAATATTCTATTTAAGTTTGTTGAGAAATCAGGATCCTATTACTTCGAAGATTGGTCTGAACCTTGCATGGCGTTTGATCTGCCTATCTTTGAAGTAATCAGATCTCTCAAATCGTCATCTGTTTTGTTTGTAGAATCTATGTCAAGAGACTTTGCAATAGTTTCAAGCTTCTGCCGTTCTGACATTACTGGACCTTCAACTGGTATTCTGAAATCTCCTTTAGCCTTTTGAAATTCTTCTTGGACAGCATTTTTTGTCTTGTTGTATTCACCCATTATCTTACCAATCTTTCTTGATGCCTCAGGAAGACGTTTGGTTCCAAGTAACAAGATTAATGCTACAAAGATAATGATAATCCATTCATTACCTAAAATGTCAAGTGAGAAGTCAATCATGTTTAAGACTTTATGCCTTTCCGAAATTAAAGCTTTAGATGGTAATTGTTTTTTTCTTTGACACGGAAATAGCAGCAACTGCAAGACCCATGATGAATAGTAGCAAATATGGAGTACTGGTTCCAATGGAGTTAGCCATAATTCCCGCGATAAGTGGACCTGCGGCCCATCCAATGCCAAATGTTGCTTCATAAGCTCCAATCAAGCCTCCAACATCCTCCTTCCTTGTTCTACGCATTATTATCTCAAATGTTAATGGAAAATATACACTAAAACCAAATCCCAATATCAGCACAGCAATAACAAACTCTGTAATCGAATGAGAATAAAACACAACCAACATACCAACGGCAATGGAAAGAATCACGCTAATCAAACTTGGCAAGAATTTTTTCATTAAAAAGTCTGAAGGTAATAAAGAAACCAAACGAGAAATTCCAAAAATGAAGAAAAGCAACTCTATGTTTGATTCTGATATTGACTTGTCACTCATATAAGCTGGTAGAATAGTTAAAAAGATTCCAAAGGCCGCACTACAAAATAGGAGAATAATCATAACAACTGGAAACTTCATTATCTGCTTCGAAGAAGAAATTGAGAATTTTGTATGCTGGTTTGTTTTGCCATTCTTTGTGAGCAGTAGTGCAGATATTATTGATGTGGCAAGTGCAAATGCTGCAAACTGAAAGAGAACTCGATAAGTTACATCCAGATTCTGCAGTAGAAATGAACCGACTAGTGGCCCCATCATAAGGCCTATAACAAAAAACGCCATAAATCTAGAAATTGATTTAACACGTGTTTCTGGACTCGAGGCTTGCGAAATTATTGATTCGCAAGGAGGCCAGAAAAAAGAATGCGCTACTCCTGTCAATGTCCTAAAAATGATAACCTCTGGAACAGAGTTTGCTATAGATAGAAGATAGACAGAGGCTGCGTCAAGTGCAAGACCTAGTGAAAGAAGAATGCCGTTGTTGAACCTATCAAGTAGTAATCCGACAAAGAGTGGAATAAACATGTAAGGAACATAGTTTGAAAATCCAATTATTCCAAGATCAAAATAGGAGGCGCCTACCACTTCTTTTGAGAATACAGGAACTATTGGATTATGCATACCGTATGAAAAACCAACTATTAACGCAGTAATGTAGACTAGGACTACACGTCTATTCATCTTACTTGTATGCAGCAACCATGATTGCACCTCCCATCATAGCCTTTTCAAACTCTACGCTCGAAAATTTTTCAAGTAGTAAGGATTCTAGTTTTTTATTCACTGGCCATATTTTGTATGTTCTATAGAGTGCGGCAAATTTGAGACCAAGCTTTCCTCCTGCCATTATGGCTATAATGGGAAGTATCAACCGAAGATAGAATGAGACTCCCGCTCTAATCAATGCATTATCTGGTTTTCCTAGATCCACTATGACGAACCTTCCATCTTTCTTTAGAACCCTATGTATTTCTGATATTGCAGTTCTCAAGCTTATTGCATCACGTAATGAATACCCGCATAGAACGGCGTCAAACGTTTCGTCGCGAAATGGTACATGTTCAAAGACTCCACATGCTAATGCTGGACTCTTTGTGAACAATCTACATGTGTTTTTGAGCATCGATCTAAGTTGATCATATAGTGTGATTTTCAGATCATCACCACATATTTGTAATGCAGTCTTTGACATGTTACCAAAACCAGAACCCGCGTCAAGAATTTTGTCTCCTCGTTTTACTCTTGTTTGAATTCCTCTTTGGCGAAATTCAGAGTCTTTTCCAAGTGAGATTGAAGAATTAACTTTATCATACACCGGAATTATTTTTTCCAGAACATCGAGGACTTCACCCCAATTGTTTCCAAGACCCACACGAAAATAGGAAACACTGCATATTATATGTCAATCAGAGTTTCATCTCTGACACCGCAGATGTGATTCCTTCTTGATATGAAGGATACATAAAATCACAGATTTTTGATATCTTTGCGTTTGATGTCGTAGTTGAAGCAGTCAGCAAGTTTACAAAATCTGAACCAAGAATTGCTTTGGCAATGAGTGTTGGAACAGTACGCGGAGTCTTTACCTTCAACTTATCACATAAGAATTTTACAAATTCTTCAAATACAACAGGATTTGAATCGGTAACAATAAACGATTGATTTGTTGCATTCTTTTCCGCAATAGATACTAAAGCAGAGACTACATCATCAACATGAACGAAACTTCTGTAATACTTGCCAGAACCTGGAATTCTAAAGGAGCCCTTCTTGAGCCTATCTATCATTATTGATTTGAACCAACCACCATTTCCATATACATCGCCTAGATACGCAACAGTGACAGGAATTCCTTGTTCTTTGCAGCCCTCCTCAAGGAATTTTTGAGCCTCTAAGCGTATCTTTGCATAATCTGTGTTTGGATTCAATGCAAAGTTCTCATCAATGGTCTTACCTTTAGGATCTCCGAACGCGCCTAGCCCTGAAATGTACACAAAGAATTTTGTCTTATTCTTAATTGCGCCAAACAGGTTTACTGTACCATCATAATTTGATTTTCTTTGTACCTTCTTGTCTTTTTCACCAGGCCATGCTGCGGCAAGATGATACACAACGTCATATTCATCAGAAAAGACAAAGTCAGGATATGTTAGATCTCCTCTAACACTCTTCACTTGAGGGTTTGAGATCTCACCTGATCTGACAAGGCAAGTAACTGATGCATCTAGCCTCACTAATCTTTCAACTAGTCTTGAACCAATAAATCCAGTGCCACCAGTTACAAGAACCTTCAACAGATCGAAGACAATTTTCTTGCTTAAAGGTTTAACCTAGAATGGAATCATGATCTTAACCAAAAATTAAATCATACGTATTCCTTTGATGACTTGTTGCATTCTTGTCCCAAATGTAAATCCAAGATTGATGTTCAGCGAACCTTCAATCAAAAGATTCTTTTCAGCTGTTCAAAATGCAAAATCGAGGACGTTATAGATTTTAAAAAAAACATAGATGAAGCATATCTTGATTTTCTTTTAAAATTTGACAGTGGCGATATTTCAAGAAAAAAAGAATCACAGTCTATGCTAGAAAAAGAAGGTATTGTTCAAAGCGAAGATGAGATAAATAGGATGGTTGGAGATTCAAAACTTGATGAGATAACAAAATCAGTTTTATTCTCAAAGAGACATTATGTATCACATTTTAAGTCAATTGAAGAACCAGAGCCTGAGATGGGCTCAAGTGTGATCGACTCTGGACTAGACTCTAGAATTATTGAGGTCTTAGAATCAAAGGGAATAAGCAAATTCTACAAGTTTCAGGAAGAGGCCATCAATCATATCATGACTGGAAATAATGTCATCATTACAGCGCCAACAGCATCTGGAAAGACCGAGGCTTTTGTCATACCAATCATTCAGAGAATTGGTGACAAAAAGATTCTTGCACATACAGTACAAGCTCTTTTTGTTTATCCTACAAAATCCTTGTCACGGGATCAATATCCAAAGATCAAAGATATTGCTGATAGATTGGAAATTCAGAGTGCTGTCTTTGATGGAGATACAAAGGAAGATGAAAGAAAAAAAATTCTTGATTCTCCGCCACAGATATTAATCACAAACTTTGATGTGTTGCATTACCATCTCTGGCATAGAACTAAATTTGCTGGACTGTTAAATTCTGTAAAATTTCTTGTAGTGGATGAAGCACATGTGTATTCTGGTATCTTTGGATCAAATGTGCACTATATCATAAAGAGATTGAAAAGAATCGCTCCCAAGATACAGGTTGTTGCCTCTTCAGCTACACTTGAAAACGCTTTGATGTTTTGTGAGGAACTTTTCGGGACCAAAATGACTCTAGTGTCAGGAGCTGGCAAAAAGGGGAGAATAGAGTTTTGCATGTTATTTCCATCTCTTTTAACCCAACGTGCACTTATGATAGATATACTAAAAAAACTTACATCAAAGAAGCACAAAACTCTAGTTTTTAACAATTCGCATCTTAATTCTGAACTTTTAGCACTTCAAGCTAGAAGACAAAAAATTGACGTCAAGGTACACAGGGCAGGGTTAATGGCCAATTACAGAAGGTCAGTTGAGAATCTCTTCAAAAGTGACAAATTGCTCTCAATTTCTGCTACTCCTACACTAGAGCTAGGAATTGATGTTGGTAATGTGGATGGAGTAATCTCTTCTACCATACCTGTAAATCGCCTCATTCAAAGAATTGGAAGAGCCGCACGTAAAGGTCAGAATGGCTATGCTTTTTTGGTACTTGGAAATGATCCAATATCTCAATACTACAAGAATCATCCAAATGATTACTTTGAGGATGTAGAACAAATCTACATAGATCCAAAGAATCCATTTGTCGAAGAATTCCAAGTTCTTGCCATGGCTTGCGATAAACCAATTGCAAGGCATGAATTACTAGAGCACAAAGACGTGATCCAAAGACATCTCTCGTCAAGCAATCTTGTATTAATTGAAAATAGATATGTTCCAAATTATGATCAGATCAAAAAAATTCTTGAAGATTACAGCATTAGGGGGATAGGAAAGTCGATTGATATATTTTTAAATGGTAAGAAGGTTGGTGAAAGAATTCTTCCAATTGCACTTGAAGAACTGCATCCAGCTGCAGTCTATTTTCTAGCAGGTACTAGATATCGAGTCAAAGAATTAGGTTATCCAGAAAAAATGACGGCAAAATTGGAAGATCTACCCAAGGACTATCCCTACTACACAAAGGCCCTCACAGAAGAATGGCCTACTATTGAAACAATATTTGAGAAAAGATTAGCAAGTGGCATCGAGGTTGCATTTTGTAAATTACACATTCAAAAGAGAGTATACGGTTACGTAAACTTGGAAATAGGGCAAGAGGTAGCCCAAGGGCAGAAAGTACTTCTCGAAAGATCACTTGATTACGATTTTGTAACAAAAGGGATTGTCTTCAAGTCACCAAGACCAATAAATGAGATCGGAAAATCTGAAAACAAAGAATACGTTGAGGCAAGTGGATACCATGCTACAGAACATGTGATCATAGAAGGAAGCAATATGATAACCGGAGGAGTATCACAAGATCTAGGTGGAATTTCCCTAGGCACATCTGGTCTAATTTTCGTGTATGACTCTGCCATAGGAGGAAATGGTGCAAGCAAGGCTCTGTATGACAGACTTGAGAGGGCGCTTGAGCGAAGCTTAAACATAGTAAGAGAATGCCCATGTCAAAGCGAGGCAGGATGCCCTCGTTGTACATTTTCATATAGGTGTGGCAATAATAATGAGTATCTGCACAAGTTTGCTGCAGGCGAAATTTTACAGAGAATTTTAGATGGAGAGAAGACAGAGGTCTCAGAACCTGTTGAAGGTGATAAACCACTAGTCTAGTTTTTTGTATGGATCTTGCCTAACGATACAAATTATTAATATCGTCTTTGAATCCTAACTATGGAAAAGATTGCAGTAGTTACAGGTAGTTCAAGCGGCATAGGTTTTGAAACCTCGCTTGCTCTGGCTCGTGAAGGATATTATACATATGCAACAATGCGCGATACAAAAAAAGGCAACAAGATATTAGATATTGCAAAAAAAGAGAATCTCAAAGTGGAGGTCCTAGAACTTGATGTAGACAAAGAAACTAGTATCAAAAATGCAATTGGCGCAATAATACGTGATAAAAATAGAATCGACATACTAGTAAACAATGCTGGTTATGGCCTATTTGGATGTCTTGAGGATCTATCAATGGAAGATTTGAAGGCCCAGTTTGAAACCAACTTCTTTGGTGTGGTAAGAACTATTCAAGGAATATTACCGATAATGCGCAAGCAAAAGTCAGGAATCATAGTTAATGTTAGTTCCGTAGCTGGAAGGATTGGATTCCCAGTATCCCCTGCATATATCAGTTCAAAATTTGCTCTTGAAGGTCTGAGCGAATCAATGCGATACGAGCTTGAACCTTTCGGTATTAAGACAATAATAATCGAACCTGGAGTTATCAAGACCAATTTTATGACCTCACTAAAAAAATCAATGAAACCAGATTCTGTCTACAAGGAAATTGCTGAAAAAGTCATAAATGGAATAGCTATGATGGCGGAGATGGGTACTCCACCTCAAGAAGTTGCAAGAACCATAATCAAGGCCATAACCTCAGAAAACCCCTTGCCTCGCTATCCAGTTGGCAATGACGCCATAATGTTTCTTGAGGCAAAAAAGAACAAGACAGACCTTGAGTTTGAAAATTATATAAAAAAGGAACTTTACAGTTAAAATCCTGTGTTTTTACTAACAAATTTCGCACATTATAGAAGTATTTATCTTAATTTTGTGGATTTCCCAATAATACTTTTGGTTAGATTGATATAAGTCGGCAAGTCAATTTTTGTCAAAGTCAACAGATTTAGGTAAAAATTCAGTGATATCAAAAATGAAATGGAAAACTCTTGAGCATAATGGCATAGCGTTTCTTCCGCCTTTTGAAACAAAAGGCATAAAGGTTAAGATCAGTGGGGAAAAAATTCCTTTGAGTCTAGATGTCGAAGAGATGGCATACCAGTGGGCAAAAAAGAAAGACACTCCTTATGTCAAAGATCAAACTTTCCAAAAGAACTTTCTTTCAGATTTTGTAAAGGTGCTTCCTGCAAAATACAAAAATATTTCATTTTCAGATATTGATTTCTCTGATGCCTTCAAGATAGTAGACCAAGAAAAAGATGCAAAGCTTACAATGACAAAGGAAGAGAAGAAAAAGCTTGCTGCTAGCCGTAAGGAAATTAGAGAAAAAATGAAAGCAAAGTATGGAAAGGCCATAATAGATGGAAAGGAGGTCGATGTTGCAAATTGGATGGCAGAGCCTCCGGGTCTTTTCATAGGACGCGGAGACCATCCGTTAAGAGGTCGTTGGAAACCAAGAGTTACGGAAAAGGATGTCACACTAAACCTTGGAAAAGGCACAAAGGTGCCTCCTGGAAACTGGGGTCAGATAATTCATGAACCTGATTTTATGTGGCTTGCAAGTTGGCAAGATTATCTTACAGAAAAGAGAAAATATGTTTGGCTTTCTGATACTTCAGACCTCAAACAGGAGCGAGATAAGATGAAGTATGACAAGGCAACCAAGCTTTCAGAACAAATCGGCAAAGTGTTAGATGTCGTAGTAAAGAAGATGTCTGACAAGGATGAAAAGATAAGAAGGGCTGCTACTGTCTGCTATCTAATCTATAAAACAGCCATAAGAGTAGGAGATGAAAAGGACCCAGACGAGGCAGACACTGTGGGTGCTACCACACTTCGGGTAGAACATGTAAAGCTACGGTCAAACGTAATAGAATTCGACTTTTTAGGTAAGGACAGTGTAAGATGGCAAAAACCGCTATCTATTGCAGAACATGAGAAGATCTTCTATGATAATTTCAAAAAGTTTACTGATAAGAAAAAGCAGGATGATTTGATATTTGATGGAATTACATCAAGGAATGTAAACGAGTTTTTAAGCAAAATAGTAAAGGGACTTACTGCAAAGGTCTTCAGAACATATCTTGCAACAATTGTGGTTATGAAGTATCTAAAAAAGGTGGATGAACTTGATTCAAAATCAGAAAACATCAAGATATATCATGCCAAACTTGCTAATCTTGAAGCTGCTATAACATGCAACCATAAAAGAACAATACCGAAGAATTTTGAGGAAACCCTGCAGAAGAAGCGTGAGTCACTAAAGAAACTAAAGGAAAGTGCACCAAAGACTGAGAAACAATCTGAGAAACTAAAGCAAAGAGAAGAAAAATTAAAACTTACAATAGAACTTGCTGAAAAGACAAAAGATTACAATCTTGGAACATCTTTGCGCAATTACATCGACCCTCGTGTAATCAAAGCATGGTCTGATCAAGTTGGACTAGAATGGGAGAAGCTATATACTTCTGCACTTCAAAAGAAATTCCAGTGGGTTTCAAAAGCAGATACTAATTGGAAAAAGATTGTACAAGCCTAAAGCAAGCTACATTTAATTGCATCAAGAAATTAGGCGTAATCTATGCCGGGGTAGCTCAGCCTGGCCTAGAGTGCCAGTCCACATAAAGGGTAATACTCATAATCTGGAGGTCGTGGGTTCGAAACCCACCCCCGGTACTACAAAGTTAATGTTAAATTAGTTAGGATAATGAAGTCCGCAATGGACGAATTTGAAGAGTTCGCTTATGCTCTCTTAGATCAACTCTCCGTTGAATTAAATGAGGAAAACGAAATAAAAGAATCACAGAAAAAGGCAACCGAAGCATTTGCTTCAAAGATAAGGTTTGATGAAGTCGAGGTCGTATGCAATAGGCTTTTCTCAGATATAGCCCAGAAAGTATCACAATTTACTGGATTATCCGTATCAAACCAAACAAAGGTAGAATTTCCTGGTTTGGTAGAATTTAAGCGGTTAAAAGGACGCAAGGTCTATCCCACAAAGGATTCGGAAAATTTTGTTGATGAACTCTTCTTAGCTATTGCAGAAGAGAATCCAGAAAAGATAGCAACTCTAGCAAAAAATGACGTTGCAAGGTACTTGGTCTATTCTACGTATGCCAAATCCTACATTTCACAGATTTCCACAACTTATGGAGACTTTTACGAATCTGTAATACATCTAAACAAATTCATACTTTCAAGTTATCCAAAAATAATCCTCTACAAACAAGGCGCTCCTTATGATTTAAGATTTGAACAAGTAAATTCTGGGTACATGGGAGCGTTAAAGATGACTGTCTTAGAAGAGCAAGTGCATTCTGTTCAGAAAAATCTCTATGAAATAAACAAAGAGGCAGTAAGTGAAGTAAATGCGATTAATGAAGAGCTTGCTAGAATTATCATAGCCTTAGACGATTCTACAATAAAGAACCTGTGGGAATACTTGCAACTTCCATCAATACCAGATGAATATCCTGTTGCAATACGAGCGAATCTCTTTTTCACACTAAATCCTGATACTTTCATAGTTAGAGTTCTTGGTCCAGATGTCATGACGTTTACAAAGGTTACAGTAGACCCGAAAATCCTAGAAATGATACCTCAACTCCTGGACATTTATCAAAGGTGGCTAAGGCCTATACAGATACACCATGCTGCTTTTACTGCAATGGAAGGTATGGCAGAATTTGCGGTAAGAAATATTTTGAAAGATGATAGAGATTTTCAAAACTATTTGGTAACTTTTGCTAATACTGATATCTCATCATATCAGATAAGGAAGAGCATTGGAACAGATTTCACTGAATATGTTTTTAGTAAACATGGAAAAAACACCTACAAGATCATACTTGAAAAGCCTCCGACAACACGAGAGCTCAAAAATCCTGAAAGTTATCTTAAGAGAATATGAGTGGATTTGATCCTTTTGTACCGGAATGGACCTCTTACGCAAAAAGCCCTCAATTCACTCTTGTGGAAAAATGTTTAAAGCTTGCGCAGGTACTTGAATTTCCAGATCTTAAGATAAATGATTACATACAAAAATTAAATTTATTTGGTCATGGATTACGTAATTCTATCTCTGATGTAAAAAACCCAACCTATTTGGTTTCTAAGTTAAATGAATACATGTTTGATACTTTGGGCTTTGAAGGTGATACTGATGATTACTATAATCCACGAAACAATTTCTTAAATGTTGTAATTGACAAAAAAAGTGGAATTCCTATTACATTATCGATAATTTACATCGAGCTTGCAAATTACATTGGATTAGATCTTCATTCTGTCGGTTTTCCAGCTCATTTTCTAGTCAAATATTCCGAAGAGATGATTCTTGACCCTTTCAATAAGGGCCGTCTTCTAGATATCGATGATCTGCAGGAGATATTAGATAGAAGCTACGGTGGTAGCGTTAAATTTATTCCAGATTATTTAAACGAGATTGAACCTGAAAAAATTTTAGTCCGAATTGCAAGGAATCTTAAAAATTCATACACTCAGTCTTTCAACTACACCTTGGCCATGCGTTGCATAAACATGCTCTTAGAACTTATCCCAGATTCGCCTGAGGAAATAAGAGATAAAGGAATTGTGCAATCTAGGCTTCTTCAAAATGACCTTGCATTAAGATCGCTTAACAAATATCTAGAATTAGTACCAGAGGCAGATGACGTTGATTACATTTTGGATTTAATAAGAAGCATCAAAGAAAAGTCTAATCAATAATTGATTTAACATCCTTACCTTTTTTTATTAACTTGTGTTCGTATCTTATTATTTTATTTTTCATTGTACCTTTCAGGATATCAACTTCGTTTCTTAGAGTAGCAACCTCGTCTTCCAGTCTAGCTACTCTTTCGTAAATAGATTCTTCATCGCCTGAGGTCATATATCCAATCTGCGCTAGAAGTGATCTTAAAAATTTATGGTTTATTTTGTTGAGGGTTTTGTCAGTATTTTGCTACAGGGTGAATTCTGCATTGCATGCCTGACACTTGCCTTTTTCGGTGCCAATCATGCCTATTATCAAAATCTTTCCTATTGTCCCGCATTTAGGACACAGACCCGTTGTGATGTTTTTTGGACCGCTTGTTCTTGGCTTTACTGTTTTTCTCCTTACCATTGATTCTAGAAGTTTGAAATTCCATTATTAAGTCTAAGCGTAGATCGCAAAAGGCGCGGGGAGTGGGATTCGAACCCACGGGTCCTTGCGGACATGGGATTAGCAATCCCACGCCCTACCAGGCTAGGCGACCCCCGCTCAAATGTGCTGGAATTCAAACTGTTAATTAATCTTGGTTAAGAATTTGGTTATTCTCCAAAGCGCTTGTAGTTTTCCACAAGATCCTTTAGAGGTATTCGCTTACTGCCAACAATTTTCAAATCGACCTTAATTTTTCCTCTTTCTATAGTAATTATGTTGTAAGTGTTTTCAAAAAGACCTCTCATCCTTTCTGATGACACGGTACCAGCGTTTGCAATTGAAAGGTTATCAAAATTCCAAAACCATGGCCTGTGTTTGTGACCACATATTACTAGGTCAATTTTGCTCGCTAATGCACTCCGCAGTACATCCCCAGAGTCAATCACAGTTACTCTGTCAGTTCCTGTGTCAGGGACTCCTATTAGGTGATGGTGCATTGCCAATATCTTTGTCTTTTTTTCGTATCTTTTCATTGTTCTCTCAAGCCAGAGATTTTGTCTGTATCCGACCTCGCCTTCATCTCTATCTGGTCTTGCTGTTCCAAGAGTAACTAAAACAGTATCTTCATCAAGTTCGTTTACTTGATCAAAAGGAAAGAATTTCTTAAACAGGAGATAACCCGTGTTTCTATAATCATGATTTCCACTAATTGAAATTATCTTTTCAGTTTTAAACTGGCCAAATTTTTCTTTACATTTCTCATATTCTTGCAATAGACCCTCGTTTGTAAGATCACCAGTTACTACAATTACTGATGGTTTTAATTCATTAATCTCATATACAGCTTGATCAAATGCTTCTTCTCTAAACTGTGCTCCAACATGGACATCTGAGATTTGTACTATTTTCATATCAAGGTATGATAACAAATACCGGTTTAAGGTTTGGCTTTTAATTTCTGATCCAAGAAAAAATTCTAGTTAGAGTTAAATATACTGCGTCTGCCACCTTGGCTGATTTGACTAAAAAAGCGGCAATAATCAGGGGAGATGGTACTGGTCCTGAGCTTGTTGATGCAATGTTACATGTTTTAAGATCATGTAATTTTCAGAGTGAGTTGGTATTATGTGATGCTGGGTCTGAGCATTGGGAGAAACATGGTGGAGCGACTTACATTCCAGATTCGACTATGAAGTTGTTAGAAGAAAGCAACGCGTGTTACAAAGGCCCAACGACTACAATTCCACGACCAGATGCCCCAAGAAGTGTAGCAGTTACTATTCGCCAAAAGTTTCAGCTCTATAGCAATATCAGACCCATTAAGACGTATGACAGACTGTCACCAAATAGAAAGCTCGATTTTATCTGTTTCAGAGAGGCAACAGAAGGACTCTATTCTGGAATAGAGTTTAGGATTTCGGATGAAGCAGCTATTGCAATAAGAAAAACAACTAGAAAAGGATGCCAGAGGATAGTAAGAGCTGCCTTTACTTGGGCAAAACAACACAGCATTAAGAAGATCTTTCCCATAACTAAAAGAAATATCCTCAAGGAGACTGATGGAATATTCTGGAATGAAGTTGAGAAAGCAGTAGCTGATAATCCAGGAATACAAGTGGAGGAATATTACATAGATAACATGACTCAACAGATAGTCAAGAATCCTGAGAGGTTTAACAATTCGATTTTGGTAAGCACAAACCTTTTCATGGATATCATATCAGAATGCGCTTCTGGAAACATTGGGTCAATTGGAAATGTCTACTCGGCAAACATGGGAGATTCGTATGCCATGTTTGAACCAGCCCATGGAAGTTCGCCAAAATATAAGGGATTAAACAAAGTAAATCCGACGGCTGCAATTCTGTCTGGAGCTTGGATGGCGGAATATCTTGACGAACCGCATATAAGAAATGCCATTTTTGCAGCAGCAGAACAGGTGATAAATGAAGGAAAGTACGTTACATACGATATTGGAGGCAATGCAACAACCTCAAAGATGGCAGAAGCTATCGCTGAAACCGCAAAACAAAAGTTAAGAAAATAATCAGATTTTAGATCTCAAAATGGATTTTGAGGATAGTATCACAATTGAAAGTGTTGATAGTACAAGTACCATATATGACATAGGACCAAACTCCGGTATGGCCTTTTCTTCTTTGTTTAATATGAAATTATTACCTGAAAGAAAATTCTGCTTGTTTTTGGTATAATTTGGAATTGAGATTACATCCATTGATACGTCGTTATTTGCGTTTGTATCTCCAATAGTATTTGCAGCATTAGCTTCAAGATTTAGCTGATAGTTTCCAACTGGTGGGTTATCCCATATGAAGCCGATAGGCATATTTTGTTTTGCTTGAACATTTGCTGTGGTATAATGGTCATAAAACAGAAAACCTGTTTGATTTCTTATTTTGAGTCTGAATAATATGGAATTGGCGTCAGAACCACCTGTGTTTTGTATCTGTTTGCTGACAATCACACTATTGGTAGCATTATCCCTAGTTACCGTGAGTGACCCATTTACCCATTGTAATTCGGGATGAGATGGACCACCCCTATTAACTATAATTATTCCAGCTGGCCTCATATCGATCTTGTCATAATATTGGTATTTACCAACTACTCCAAAGAACTGTGTAAATATATAACCCGGAAGTATGGATCCGCTATCAAATATCCCTACTGGCTCATTATTTGATATGCTGGTAGTCACCGTGTGTGTATGATTATCTTGATTAATCCATGTAATTGTGTCGCCAGTGGAAACATTCACTTGAAATGGCTCATAACAGGAGGGAAGTGGCTTGCAGTGATTGATAGTACTATTAACTATTGTAACCTGAAAATTTTCTGCATATGCATTATCTAGTAGAAAGTAGCAGCTAATAGCTACAAGGCCAAATGCAACACAATACATATTCAATGTATTTGCATTGACTATTTTATAGATAAATGAAATGCAGGTTTTATACGCAACCCTTATTCGTAGAAGAAAAATTAGTCATCCTTGTGCATTTTTCTAGTACCTCCCACAAGTATCAACTCTTCAAAAAATAATTTCTTTGATGCAATTATCTTTGTACTCAATCCAAGTAATTGTGTTTGTTTTATTAGTTCATTATAATTTGCAAGTGAAGATGTTATGAAGATGAGTTTTCCTTTGTTGCCAATTGCTTTGTTAGCAGAACTTAGTATTTTGATTGGAATTTCAACGCCATCTCTTAGACCATCTACAGCTGGGTCAGCTACCTCGTCAGACGGTAAATATGGAAGATTACATACTACCAAATCAAAAATCGCAGTTAAGGCATCTGCAGCATTACAGCATATACAGTTCTCAATTGATTCATGTGCTTTTTTTAATGCTTTGAGATCTGTATCAGTAGCTACTACTAGTTCGAAGTTTTTTGATAAAACTTGCGCAAGAAAGCCCGAGCCAGTTCCTATATCAAGCGCAGTTTTTCCCTTCTCATTCTGTAAATGCTCTGCGAAAAAGAGGGTATCTTCTGCAGGTTTATAGTAATTATTTGCTGATTCTTTTTGCAATTTCTATTATCTCACCATGAGGTAAATCTTCCAACCTGTCATCAGAATCTATTGTTATTCCTAATTGTTTTCCAATATTTCGTATGGTTTTTCTCTTAAACGAAAAGAGTTTGTTAATATTTCGCACTATCTTATCAGATAGCTGATGTTTTTGGGTCAGACCTATAACAATTGAATCTACTTGTGGAGGCGGACTAAAATTTGATTTTTTTACATTCATTAGATTTCTTATTTCCATAGAATAGCTGGCAAGTACTGATATTGCTCTTATATCTCTAGAACCTGTTTCGGTAACTAGTTTTTGGGCAAATTCTTTTTGTACCATTATCACAGCGTGTGAGAATTTTCGTTGAACCAACCATTCTATTGCTTGACGACTCTTAGAATACGGAAGATTTGAGACAAAAATCGTGAATCTATGATTCATCTCAAATGCATCCCCACATTCCAAGACTAGATTTTGCATGCGAGAAAATTTCTTTTTTGCTTGTAAATAAAGCTCCATATCTCTTTCCACTGAGATTACTTTCTTTGCATTCTTGCACAGATATGGTATTAGAATTCCTCTTCCGGTTCCAACTTCAAGAACAATGTCATCTTTTGTTATGTTGGAGAAATTAACTATTGATTTTGCCACCGAGTCGGATATTAGAAAGTGCTGCCCAAGTGAGCGGCGCTTGTTCATCTCCTAACAAAGAGATTCATCCTTGTTTCACCAGTAATCTCTTCGATAATTCTTTTTGCAATTTGTTTTATAGGTTCTTTTAATCCTACTCTTTCTTGGAGATCTTTGAAATCTGTGAATTTTCTCGTTTCTCTCTCTGCTAGCATAGACTTCATGTAGGTTTTGCCAATACCTGGAATAAGCTCTAACGCATGAATTCTTGGCGTTAGTGGTTGTGCATTATTTAGATAATCCACAAATCTTTGCTCGTTGTGAGTAACAATTTTTTCCACTACCCCAAGTAATTCGCTTTGCGCAGAGGATGAGATTTGAGAATATTCTAGCCTCCCTAGAACAGATAGAATCTTGGTCCTACCTTCTTTTCCTATATAGACTCGTTCACCTATTTCAAAAGTAGAATTTGGAATTGCCAATAATTCAAGTATGGTTAGTCTTTCTTCTCCCAAAGCCGTCACGATAATTCCATCCCTACCTCTTACTGTGGTTGACTTGCCTCTGGTTACAAAATCTAACACGTAAGCGTATTCTTCATACTTTCTAGTTTGAGCTCTCTCCAAGAAAACTCTACTCCTGAGATCAGGCGTTCTCCTTGATGATCTTTAGCATTTTTTCGAGTGTTTCAGCAAGGATTAGTTTTTTCCAGCCGAAAGTAAACGCTCTAAGTTCAGCTTCAGTAGTTGGGAGATTGTTTACAATTTCTACTGCTTCTTCCTCAGTTATTCCACAGTCTTTTACCAACTGTTGCTTGAGTTTTTTTCCAGCCTTTGCGTCAATCGTTGAAAACTTGCTAACATAATCGTAGGTCCATCTTTGAATCTGATCCATGGAATCAGGTTCTACTTTTTCCATAATTTCCTTAACCTCAGGAATAGAAATGGCTTGTTTCTTCTTTACTTCTTCCATTTGTTACACACCAAACGGTTTGATATGATCCAACCTAGTGATTAAGGTTTTTGTCTTGTTGCCAAGTTTTACTGCTAATTTTACAGTCCTACGGCCAACAGCGTTCACAGTTCCTACTTTTCCGTGATATCTTCGATGCGGCAATCCCTTATGTTGTGAAGGATCTATGATCACTAAGACTTTGTCTCCTACTTTATATTCTCTAAGTAAAAAAGAGACCCCTCTTACGCGGTCCTTTGTCATTACGGATCTTGCTTTGTGCATAAATCCATGTGAATGACCTTTCGGTTTCTTAGTAGTCATATTGGCTAAGATTTGAGATGACCTTAATTTAACACTTACTGGCTATCAAAGAAAAGTTGGTCTCATCATGTATAGATGATTTTTCTGTTGTTAGAAAGGAGATTGAACTTATTCCTCGAGTTCTTTCTTTTTCTTTTTTGTCTCTTCTTCCGGATCAGCAACACCAGCCTCGGTCACTGTAAAGAGGACCTCTTGTTCTGGGTGATGCGGACTGTCTACCATTCTTGCAATTCTCTTCTTGCCAGATTTCTTAAAGTAGACTCTATAGGTGCTTGAATGTGCGACAACATTTCCTCCAATTGGGCGCGTTGGGTCACCAAAGAATGTATCTGGGGATGATTGTACTTGATTTGTGGCTAGTGCTGCAATATTGTATACTTCGGAAGTTCTAGTAAGCAGATGCATGAATTTATTTAATCGCTGCTGTCTTACAGAAAGAGTACCTCTTCCAAGAAATTCTGCTCTAAATAGTCCTACTGCAGAATCTACAACAATTAGTTTTATCTTATTTTCCTCAATTACAGGGCCAGCTTCTTGTAAGATTAATTCTTGATGCGCACTATTGTATGCTTTTGCTACTATAATCCTTTCAAGTACTTTTTCTGGATCAAGTCCTTTTGCTTTTGCTATCGAAACAATTCTTTCTGGTCTGAATGTGTTTTCTGTATCAATGTACAAAACTCCGCCATCTAATCCACCTTCTTCTTTTGGTTTTTGAACGTTTACACACATTGTATGACAGAGTTGTGTTTTACCGGAACCAAATTCTCCGTAGACTTCGGTAACTGCTTGCGTTTCTATTCCTCCGTCAAATAGAGTATCTAGTGCATTAGTTCCTGTTGAGATCTTTCCTATATCCTGTCGTCTTTTGTAAATTTCAGTTGCAGTAACAAATTCCTTTTCAAGTTTGCCGTCTTCAATAAGTTGTTTCCTTGCCTTGTTTACTATGTTTACTGCAGTGTCAATATCCATACCAGTTATTTCTGAAACATCTACTGGGCCTCTCACAACAAGATCCAGTATATTATGAACACCTGCGTCACTAAGTTTCTTGGAAGTTACGGGACCTACCCCTTCTAGACTTTCTAATCTTAAATCGTCCAACTTACCGTATCGTACGGTACGAGTACCTAATAAAGTTGTTGATAAAAGGGAGAGGAATTCATCCTCTTTTGTTGATAGAGTAATTCCTAGGGTGATAGGAATCGAAACATCTAGATTGTTTGAAATTACTTTTCATTGAATTCTATAGCTAGGTTCTCTAATCCAATATAGTAACTATCATCTTTTTCATCTAATCTAACTTGTCTTACATAACTTTGTATCTCTCCAGTTTGCCATGTCTTAACTATGAAATATCCAAACATATCCTTGACTGTTTTTTTGGTTAAAACGCCATCATTGATGTAAATCCATAATAATTCTATTATGCCAAGAAAGTCATCCAAATCAAGTTCAACAAACTGACCGCCATTTATTTTTAGAATTGGTTGTGATGAGTCTATTAATCGTACAATCTTCTCATTACGACTATTGAAGAAAAAATCATTATGCAAACGTAAAGTAAATTCAGCACGAGTTGTTTTTTTGGCGTTATTGGTTTGCCATACTAATACTAGTACAGTAA
>MNFB01000018.1 GCA_001917995.1 Thaumarchaeota archaeon 13_1_40CM_4_38_7
AGGAATGTGCACCACCTTTTTGGCATACAAAATTGTGGAATATTTAAAAAAAGAACAGGTAAAGTTTCTAGATTATCCATATCTGATACGATTTAATCCAAACATACCGTGGAAGACTCGTGGAAATGGTGCTGTGGCATTAAAAATTGAAACTAAAGAACCACAATTGATTAAAAACAAGATTGTCAAATTCATCAAAAAATATTCTGCTACGGGAGATGGGGCTAATCCCGGTCTTGTTTTTTACGAAAATGCTCACATCCCAGAACACTTCTCTAAATTTGGCAAAATTGCATTATGTAGTCTTGTAAGCAGAAATAAGGCAAAAGAATTTGCTGAACAAAATGGCCTTGAAACATTCTATCTGGGAAATGGACAAGGATTGGTCGGAGCAATAGGAGCAATAGGATACCATTTTCGTGATCATACTTTCGAACTAATATCGTACCGAGATGAATCAAACTTTGGAAAGAAAAGAGAAATTTTTAAAGACAGTGTCATGAGAATGCAAAAGGTTACGTATCCAAAGACGTTTAACAACTTTGACGTACTAAAAAATAGGATACTAATTGCACCTCATGGTCCAGATCCTGTCTTTTTTGGTGTACGCGGTGAGGATATCAACTCAGTAATAAAAGGGGCTTCGCTTGTCAAGTCCCATGAAAAATTTTGCAGTTACATGATCTTCAGATCAAATCAGGGTACAGGTGACCACCTGGAAAATGAACTCGATATTCAAAATCTAAAACCGTTTTCTTCCGGATATGTAATTGGACAAATATCAGAAAAACCAAAAATTGAGCTTGGAGGTCATATATTTTTCTCACTTTCAAGGGATGGAAGAACCATAAAGTGTGCAGTGTACAAGCCAACTGGACTTACCAAAGTGGCTTCTAAACTGATTAAGGGTGACATGGTAAAAGTAGGAGGCGGAATAAGAAAGGCTTCAAAAAATCACGAACGGGTTCTAAACATAGAATTTCTTGAGATACAGAGTCTTTTAAGACATCTAGTGGTGATTAACCCCTTTTGTAGTACATGCAAGAAACGAATGAAGTCAAAGGGCAAAGACCAAGGCTACGAATGCATAAAGTGTGGCAAAATACTGTCAAAAAAGGTCAAACAAGAAATTCCAAGACAGCTTGAAAAGCAACTTTACCTTCCCATTCCTTCGGCACATCGACATCTGACAAGACCAGTACAAAGAATTGGAAAGATTAACACTAGAATCGAATTTGATAACTCAAAAAAATGGTTTTACAATCTGAATTAATCTATAGAAGATAGCGGGGAGTAGATTTGAACTACTGACTTGCGGGTATCTCATCAGCATTGATTATGAGCCCGCCGGGATGACTTAGCCCCGTAGTCTGGCTTCCCCACCCCGCTAAGTGAAGGGAAGTCTCGGGGTGATATATACGCTTTATCAAATTTTAGAAATAATTAATAGGATTTACAAAGTCTCAGAGCTGTGGATAAAAAAACTCGAATCTTAGCAATAATTGCAGCTATTGGTGCCTCTGTTTTGATCATATCATCACCATCAGGTTCGATCATGATTCCAAAACCAAATACTAGTCCTACTGGCACAGATGCAGTACAAATTGTTGCAACAAATTTACAAAAACCATGGGCTCTCACACCTGCTGATGGGAAGATCTTCTTGACTGAAAAAGTTGGAAGGGTAAGAGTTGTCGATAATGGAATATTGGTCAATGAATCAGTTGCAGACTTTCATGTTGTAGATGTTATAGACGCAGGCCTTCTTGGCATAACGGCACATCCAGATTTTGAAAAAAATCACTACATCTATGTATATTATACCTATAGTGAAGGGGATAAGCTTTGGAATAAGGTCTTAAGAATCACTGAATCAAATGACAGAATGGTAGATGCAAAAGTAATTTTGGACAAGATTCCAGCTGCAGAATTTGATGATGGTGGTGTAATAAAATTTGGTCCTGACAAAAAGCTCTACATAGGTACTGGCGATGCTACCAATGAAGATTCTGCGCAAGATCTAAATTCACTTGCAGGAAAAATACTACGGTTAAATGATGACGGTTCAATTCCTTATGACAATCCAATTTCAAATTCTTCTGTATACTCTTATGGGCACAGAAATCCACAGGGTTTAGCGTGGGATGATAAAGGAAACTTGTACGAGACTGAGGAAGGGCCAACAAAAAATGATGAAGTAAATCTAGTCCGACCAGGTCAAAACTATGGATGGCCAAATCAAGAATGCTCGGGTTCAAAAGACTACCAAGATGCATTGCTGTGTTATAACCCAAGCATAGAACCTGCAGGAATTGTCTATTACAAGGGGGGTAAACTTGATCTTGAAGATGGCCTTATTTTGGCCACTCTACGGGGAAACATCCTCTATCAACTATACACCAACAATGGAACAATTACATCACAAAAAATCATATTGGATGGATTAGGTAGAATTCGTGAGGTTGGTGAAGGGCAAGATGGTTATTTATACATCCTTACCGGAAACACAGATGGCAAAGGTTTTCCGGACAAAAAAGATGACAAACTATTGAGGATTGTTAAATAAATTGGCCAATTCATCAATTTCAAAATTCCATGAAAAGACAAGAGATGAAAGAATCAAGATTATAGAATCATTTGCATTTCTATCAAAGGAAGATGTTGCGATTCTCAAGGGTAATGGTGGCATAACCTTTGATCACGCTAACAATATGGTTGAAAATGCCATTGGAACAATATCGTTTCCTCTTGGGATAGCTACAAATTTCAAAATAAACGGAAAAGACTATCTGGTTCCAATGGCAATAGAAGAACCTTCGGTCATTGCAGCCGCATCGAAGGCAGCCAAAATTGCAAGAAAACGCGGTGGATTTGTAATGAAAGCAGATGAATCATACAGTATTGGCCAGATTCAGGTTGTAGGTGTTAATCCAAAGGCATCTATTCCTAAAATAATCAAAGCGACAGATGAAATTCTAAGACTTGCAAATTCAAAAAGCAAGACACTATCCAAAATGGGCAAAGGAGCAAAGAAAATCTCATGCAAAGAGCTCAAGACAAAATCAGGAAAAATGCTCGTGGTTGAGCTACTGATAGATGTTGGTAATGCAATGGGTGCTAATGTTACAAATACAATGTGTGAAGGAGTTGCACCTCTAATAGAGAAAATAACTGGCGGTAGAGTAATTCTGCGAATATTATCAAACTATTCTACTAAAAGATTGGTAAAAGGAAAAGCAATCTTTGACAAAGACGAGCTTGGTGGAAAGGAAATTGTTGATAACATAATACTAGCTTACCAATTTGCTGCAAATGATCCATATAGAGCTGTAACACACAACAAAGGAATAATGAATGGAATAATAGCTGTTGCAAATTCCACTGGTCAAGATACAAGAGCAATAGAAGCTGCAGCACATGCTTACGCATCAAGAAACGGAAAATATACCTCCCTGACAGGATGGAAAAAGGACAAAAGTGGAAATCTTGTGGGTGAAATTGAAGTTCCAATGTCTGTAGGAATAGTAGGCGGAATAGTAAACGTACATCCCATGATTGAGGTATGCAATAAAATTCTGGGTGTGAAATCGGCAAAGGAATTAGCTTGTGTAATAGGTGCAGTTGGTCTTGCACAAAACCTTAGTGCCATTAGAGCTTTGGCTTCAGAGGGTATACAAAAAGGACACATGAAGCTTCATGCCAAGAATATAGCGTCAAGCGCGGGTGTACCTAAAAGCAAAGTAGATGAGGTAATTTTGCGAATGATTTTAGAAGGTAATATCTCAATTACTAGAGCTAAAGAGATACTCAAGAACCTATAGCGACTAAATATATATTCCAAAGAAGTTTGGTAGGACTACGTTGACCATAGTAAAATTTGCAATTCCCAAAGGCAGTATTGAAGAATCTACCTTCAAGATTTTAGAAAAATCTTGGACTAGAGTAGTTAGAAGAGAAAGAACTTATCGTGTCATGCTCGATGACCCACAGATCTCAGTAAAGATGTTAAGACCTCAAGAGATTCCAAACTTGGTATTTGACGGGTTATATGATGTTGGTATAACGGGGAGGGATTGGGTTAAAGAAACAAACTCGGATGTCAAGATACTGCTTGATCTTGAATTTGGCAAAATTAAACTTGTAATTGCAATACCGGACTCTTATAATTTTAAATCCTTAGATGATATGATACTGGCTTACGCAAAAAAGAAAAAAATACTAAGAATTTCTTCTGAATATCTTACCACAGCTTCAAAATTTATCATGCAATGTAAAAACTACAAGAAACTTTATGGTTCCAAACAACCTCTGATTGTTACTCCTTGGTTACGATTAGGTTCTAACAAGAACATTCAGATCTTCCTTTCATTTGGTGCTACGGAAGCTAAACCACCAGAGGATGTTGATGCCATAATGGATGTAACAGAAACAGGCACAACATTAACACAAAATCAACTAAGGATAATTGATACTGTTATGGAATCAACTGCTGTTTTGATTGCAAACAAAACATCACTAAAAAACAAATCAAAGCGTGAAAAGATCTTCGATATTGTAACCATGTTACGAGGTGCCGTTGAAGGAAAAAAGCACCTACACTTGTTCTTAAATGTAAAAGAAGAAAATCTAAAGAAATTGCTACAGGAACTACCTTCACTTAAACGCCCAACAATAAGCCCATTGAGCGAAAAAGGATGGTATGGCATAAACACTGTGATTCCCAAGTCAGAATTCCATAAACTTGTTCCAAAACTTAGGAAGATAGCCCAAGGTCTAGTAGTACACGAGCCGAAACAGATTCTGGCACTTGAGGAGATAAAGCGTGATGAGGAAAGTTGATGAAAATCATAACTGTGCGAGACATAGACTCTATCGTAGAATCTGTAAGGCCTGAGGCAGATAAGGAAGTAAAAAATCGGATATTGGCAATCATATCAGACGTACGAAGGCGTAAGGATAAGGCTCTCAAGGAATATGAAAAAAGATTCAACAAGATAGCCCTTAGATCCTTTCGAGTCTCAGCCTCTGAAATAAAATCTGCTTATTCTAAAGTTTCAGAAGTCCAAGTCAAAGCTATCGAACTTGCAAAAGGGAGATTAGAAAAATCTGAAATTGCTGTCAGGAATGAACTTCAAAACATATCAATATCAAATGATGGAATAAAAATTAGCAAAGTTTTTTCACCAATAGAGAGTATAGGCTGTTATATTCCCGGTGGAAAAGCTCGATATCCAAGTACTGTTCTCATGTCCGTTGTACCAGCAAAAGTTGCTGGTGTCAAAAAAATTATTGCAGTATCACCCCCTAATCAAAGAGGATCAATTGATCCACTTACACTTGTAGCTGCAGACATTTGTGGCGTAGATGAGTTCTACAAAATTGGCGGTGCTCAAGCAATTGCAGCATTAGCATATGGCACAAAATCAATCCCAAAGGTAGACAAGATAGTAGGACCGGGTGGAGTATTTGTGACACTTGCAAAATCGCTCTTAACAGATGTGGTTTCAATCGACATGATAGCTGGTCCAACCGAATTGGCTATCATAGCTGATAGTTCAGCAGACCCTACGCTCGTGGCTCTTGATCTAATTTCTCAGGCAGAACACAGCGTCGATACTATGTGTTGTCTAATCACTATTTCTTCTAAGCTGAAAGATCAAGTATTGAGATTATTGCAACAAAGGATTCAAACTATAAAGAGGTCTGATATCGTAAAAGAAAGCTTAAGAAAAAATGGATTCATCGCTGTATGTAAAACAGAACGTCAAATGATCGAATTTGCAAATAAACTTGCGCCTGAACACTTGGAGATAATGACAAAAAACCCACAAAATATATCAAGAAAAATCACTTCCGCCGGTCTAATACTAGTAGGTAAAAACACACCTTCATCTGCAAGCGATTATCTTCTTGGTTCAAACCACATTCTTCCCACAAATGGCTTTGGTAGAACAAGAGGGTCACTTGGCGTACTAGACTACATGAAGCTTCAGACAAGAATCGAATCATCACTAGATACACTAGAAGCGATTTCTGAGTACATGAAGGCCTTAACAGATGCCGAGGGACTACCAAATCACTATGAG
Organism: Thaumarchaeota archaeon 13_1_40CM_4_38_7; assembly: GCA_001917995.1. Taxonomy (GTDB): domain Archaea; phylum Thermoproteota; class Nitrososphaeria; order Nitrososphaerales; family Nitrosopumilaceae; genus Nitrosotalea. Next base: position 6,087 of record MNFB01000018.1, read on the forward strand.
GCTGTCAGGAGAAGACTATAATGCGAAAAGATTGGTTTGAAAATAAGATAGAGAATTTTTTGAAGATTAGTGGATACAAGAAACCTGAAAAATATTCAAATGCAATCAAACTGGATTCAAACGAAAATTACGCAATTTCGCCAGATTTCTTTCAAGACTTGATAAATGAAACGAAAGAAAGGATGGATGTAAGAGAATACCCGCTTGGCGGTACAGAAAGGTTGGTTAAAGCTATCTCAGAATATATCAAAATACCAACCGAAATGATTGGTGTTGGAAATGGCTCTGATCAAATAATCGATCTAATACTTGGTAACTTTGCTTCAAAAGAAACTAAAATTTTGACGTCAGAACCATCTTTTGGGTTTTTTGAGGAGAGGTGTAAATTGTACTCTATTCCCACAATCAAAATTCCCTTTGATGAGGATATGAGTCTGAACATGGAGAAATTTTTGTCACATTCAAAGAAGGCAAACCTTCTGTATCTTGATTCACCAAATAATCCTACAGGATTCCAATTCCAAAGAAATCAACTTGAAAAGATCATTCAAGAATTTCCTGGTCTTGTTGTTATTGACGAAGCATATGTAGAGTTTTCAGATTACTCTGTTGTAGATATCACAAGAAAAATGAATAATCTCATAGTTTTACGAACTCTTTCAAAATCATTTGGACTGGCAGGCCTTCGAATAGGATACTTTGTAGCCAACAAGAAAACAGTTGATGCATTCACAAGAGTGATTCAATATCCTTATCCATTGAATACTGTAGCCATAGAGGTAGGAATTATTGCTTTACGTAAATCAAAATATTTCTCCGATATGGCAGAATTGGTGAGGAAAGAAAGAACAAGAATAATAGCGAAACTACGGGCGATGAAGGTTTTCAAGGTTTTTGACTCAAAGGCAAATTTTGTTCTTTTTGCAGCGGCTGGAGCAAGTCAACGAATCCATAAAGCTCTCATTGAACAAGGGATAGTGATTAAGAATCTGGGTAAGATTGGAAGAAATGAGGGATGTCTTAGAGTCACGGTTGGATCACAAGAGATGAATTCACGATTTCTTACTGCAATACGTGATTTGCTAAATTGACTTTAAAAAAACTGGAAGAAGGAATCTTTGTAGATGCAACAAAACTTGAAAAAATCCGCAAACTAGATGCCATAATATTCGATTGTGACGGAGTGTTAATCGACGTATACAATTCCTATGATCTTGCCATTAAAAAAACAACGGACTTTGTGGTCAAAGAAATGGCATCAATAAACGAATCGAACTTGGTTACATCAAAAATGATCGATGGTTTCAAATCTACAGGTGGATTCAATGACGAAGTAGACCTAACATACGTGTTAATACTTTCAGTTGTTGCGGCAAATAAGATAAGTAAGCAATTCAAGGAATTTGTCTTTGAGGTAATAAAAAATGCCGATCAAGACGGCATAAAATCCGTGGAAAGATTCCTTGATACTCTAAAGGTTGGCATCTCAGATATCAGAAAGAGACTCGCTTACCCTGGGAAAAGATTTGAAAATCCGCTTTCATCTATTTTTGATGAAATGTTTTATGGAACCAAGTTGTATGCCAAACTCTATAAGAACAAACCAAAATTTTTCGATGGTCGGGGGCTAATTGATAATGATGTTGTGCTATTGACCAAAGAGCTTGTTGATGAATTACAAAAAAGATTTGATAAGAAAATTGCCATCGTAACTGGCAGAGGTCTTCTCTCTGCCCAGTATTCTCTTAAGAAATTATTTGATGAATTCGACATTAAAAATTCACGGTTTTTGGAAGATGAATCGCGTGAGATGGCAAAACCTAATCCTCAATCTCTGATATCTTCAATCACAGGCATGGGTGCTACCTGCACTGTATTTGTAGGTGATTCAACAGAAGATTACATTATGGCACGCGAAGCTGACGATGTAGGAAAATCTACAATATTTTGTGGTGTATATGGAACTAGTAAGGATCCTCGCGCAAAACGAGCTTTGTTTGAGAATAAAAATGCCGATATTATAGTTGAATCAATTAATCTCATTCCGAAGACATTAAATCTAGTTGGGGCATAACCCCCTTCTCTACGTGGGGATTTAATGAAGTCTAGAATGGGGCGTATTACAAGAAAAACTAAAGAGACAGAAGTCTTAGTGGTAGTGAATCTGGACGGTAAGGGGAAGATTTCTGTAAAGACAGGAGTGCCGTTTCTAGATCACTTGATCACATCTTTCGCAAAGCATGCCATGTTTGATCTGAAACTAAATGCAGTCTCAAAAGATGGAATAAATCATCACTTGGTAGAAGATGCCGCGATAGCGTTGGGTAATGCTATGGATCAATCCCTTGGGAATAGGGCAGGAATTGTAAGATTTGGTTATGCATCTGTGCCTATGGATGAATCTCTTGCAGAGGCATCTCTTGATCTGGTGAAGAGACAATATCACAAAATTGAGTTGTCCATTGAAAGAAACCAAATTGAGGGTACATCAAAAGAAGATTTGGAACACTTCTTTCGATCACTGGCTCAGAATCTGAATGCCTGTATCCATCTTTCTGTAAAGTATGGTAAAAATGATCACCACAAAATCGAAGCCGCTATCAAAGCTTTTGCAGTTGCTTGGAGAACAGCAGTAAGCTTTGATAGAAAACAGCGTGGAATGCCAAGTACAAAAGGGACTATGTGATGGTCAAGGTAGCTATATTTGACTACGGTGCAGGTAACATATTCAGTCTCAAATCATCTTTAGAAAAAAACAATGCTCAAGTTGACATCATAACGCAACTTGATAACATAAAGGAATACTCTGGACTCTTACTCCCAGGAGTTGGAAACTTTGATCCAGCAATCAAGAGTCTTAGTTCATCAAAGGTAGAATTTGAGGATCTGGTTAAGAATCACATCCCAGTCTTGGGAATATGTCTAGGAATGGAAATGTTCTTTGAGAAAAGCGAGGAAGGCAAGTTAGGAGGTCTTGGAGTTTTAGAAGGAGAAGTAATTCTACTTCCAAATAAACTCAAGATTCCACACATGGGGTGGAATGATCTCCAGATAAAAAAGCCCAGTATTCTTTTAGAGGGAGTAAAGGAGGGTTCGTGGGTTTATTTTGTTCACTCGTATAGGGTCAAACCTAAAGACGAAGAGATAGTTAAAGCCGATTCTGACTATGGGATAAATGTGCCAGCGGTTATAGAAAATAGTACTCTATTTGGAACACAATTTCATCCTGAAAAGTCTGGCAAGGTAGGCTCAATTATGATGAAGAACTTTTTGCGAGAGTGCAAAAGGTGAAAGTGATTCCTGCAATCGACATTATGGGTAGCAATGTGGTGCGGTTGGTTCAAGGGAACCCAAAAAATAAAACAGTTTATAGCTCTAATCCGGTCGAGACTGCAAAAAAATGGGAAAAGGCAGGAGCAGACATGCTACATCTAGTAGACCTAGACGCTACATTAGGAATAGGTTCCAACTTTCAGATGATCAAGAATATTGCTGAAAATGTTTCCATCCCAATTGAAGTGGCAGGTGGGTTACGTACGCAAGAGACTATAGAAAATGTTTTGCACTTTGCCTCAAAAGCAGTACTTGGAACCATCGCATTCAAAAATAAAGAGATACTGCAAAAGATTTCAGAAAAATTTGGAAAGGATAGAATAATAATCTCAGCCGATCAGTTAAATGGGAAAATAGTCATAGACGGCTGGAAAGAAAATACAGGTATAGAATTGATCCAAGGTTTGGAAAGCTTTGTAAGACTTGGATATTCCGAGTTCCTTATTACAAGCGTTGAGAGAGATGGTACACTGCAAGGACCAGATTTGGATTCATTGAGGAAGGCATGTAGCGTGCAAAATACAAGGATCATAGCTAGTGGAGGAATTTCAAGTCTTCAAGATACCATAAGTGTAAAAAAATGTGGAGTCAGTAGTGTTATTCTTGGCAAGGCACTATATGATGGAAAAATCTCAATTGAGAAGGTTAAGACAATAGCATGACTCTAACCAAGAGAGTAATTCCATGCTTAGATGTAGATAAAGGAAGAGTGGTTAAAGGCATGCATTTTAAATCAATTAAAGATGCTGGCGATCCAGTCTTGCTTGCAAAAAAATACAGTAACGAAGGAGCTGATGAGCTGGTGTTTCTTGATATTACCGCCTCCGAACAACAGCGTGAGACAATCAAAAGTCTTGTCAAGAAAGTAGCAGAAGTTATTGATATTCCATTTACAGTTGGTGGTGGAGTAAAGACTTTGCAGCATGCACGAGATATTCTCCTAAATGGTGCAGATAAGGTTGCTATTAATACAGGTGCAGTTAAAAATCCAGAAATAATCACCAGCCTAATGGAAATTTTTGGTAAACAATGCGTGGTAGTGGCAATGGATGTAAAACGTAATTACGATATCAAGGAAGGAAAGCATATCTTCACATCAGATTCTAAAAAATTTTGGTTCGAAGTCTACATTTATGGTGGGAAAACTCCTACAAACCTTGATGCTATAGAATGGGCAAAAGAAGTTGAAAGACGTGGGGCTGGCGAGATACTATTAACAAGTATAGATATGGATGGCACAAAAGAGGGGTACGATCTACAGCTTACCAAGGAAATAGTAAACGCAATTAACATACCAGTAATAGCCTCTGGCGGATGTGGTATTCCAAAACACATGCTTGATGTGTTTCTGCAAACCAATGTGGATGCTGCTCTTGCAGCCTCTATATTCCACTACAAAGACCACGCAGTAGATAGAGTCAAAGAATACCTTAAAGAAAACGGTGTTCCCGTTAGATTATAAAGGAAAATAGCAGAAAACAAGTGATAATAATGAAGAAAAAAATAAGTGACATAGATTTTGCAAAAGGTGATGGCTTGGTACCAGTAATTGTTCAAGACATTAATTCTAAGGAAGTTCTTACTCTGGCATATACAAACAAGGAATCTCTTGAACTTACGCAAAAAACAGGAAATTCATGGTTTTGGAGTAGATCCAGAAACAAATTATGGATGAAGGGCGAAGAATCAGGAAACATACAAAAAGTTAAGGAAATTCTAGTCGATTGTGATTCTGATGCGATCATATACTTGGTGGAACCAACAGGACCTGCATGTCATACAGGAGAAAGGGTTTGTTTCCACCACATGTTAGAAAACAAATGATCTTAACAAGGATCAATTGGTTTTATTTCTGCTTGTGAACCAGAAATCCAGTCGTTTACAACTTCAAATGGTATTGCTTTGTATGAAACTCCCTGGAAAATTATAGTCCAGTTACCAACCAAGTCTGTTGGTTTGCATAATTTTTCTACCCGTTCGGTATTAGGTTTGAAAAAATAATTAAAACTAGATTTCATTGTACCGTTGAATGGTACTGTAGAGAAAATGCCTCCTTTTGGATCTATTATTTCAAACTGTCCAGCATCACTTGGTTTTAAGCCCGTTACCACCATGAAGACATTTTCTCCCAACTTGTATTGGTTTCTGTTAATTGCAAAAGGTCCTGAAGTATTCCATTGTTCATTTGTAGATGGAACCTTTTGTTCGTTGTAAAGGTAAATCCCCGCTGGTATTACTCCAGCTATAATAATCAAAACAATTATTGAACCAGTATGTTTCTTTTTACCAGATTTTCTTTTCGTTTTCAATTTTCGTGTTAAGGTTCTATGATATCATTAATATCTCTTCTAATTGTAAAAAATTCATAAAATTTGGAAATCCAGCTAATTTTCGCATGATCTCCTATTTGCCAGTCTATCTTTTCTATATCAAGGCAAGGATTTGGATTAATTTTCACTAAATAACTGAGGCTTAGAAATTAAGTAGTACTTAAATTCATATTAGGATTTTTTATGTATTATTTTACAAAGTCAGAATTGTCTTGGGAAAGATAAAGTTTCTACAGTGTAGAGAGTGTAAGAAGGAGTATCCGCCTACATTCAAGTATGTTTGCGACGAGTGTTTTGGTCCCCTTGACGTACATTATGATTTTCCAACTGTAAGTAAGAACACGTTTTCGAACAGGGAACACACCTACTGGAGATATTATGAGCTACTGCCCATCGAGTCAAAATCAAACATTGTAAGTATAGGTGCTGGCATGACTCCACTGATTAAAGCAGAAAATCTAGGAGAGAAGCTTGGTTTAAACAACTTGTACATAAAAAATGATTCCGTAAATCCTACTTTTTCATTTAAGGATAGACCAGCAGGAGTCGCGGTTTCAAAGGCAAAGGAATTTGGTCTTTCTGCTGTAGGTTGTGCTTCTACTGGAAATCTTGCATCAGCCACTGCCGCTCATGCAGCAAAAGGTGGTTTTCCATGTTATATCTTTGCACCAAGTGACATCGAACGCCCAAAAATAACTCAAGCTCTTTCTTATGGTGCTAATTTTATAGCAGTTGACGGAACATATGATGATGCAAATAGAATTGCTGCACAAATAGGTGACAGCAAAGGAATAGGAATCGTAAATATCAACATGCGTTCGTATTACGTTGAAGGTTCAAAGACATTAGCATTTGAAGTCGCAGAACAGCTTGATTGGAAAGTACCTGATCAACTTATAGTACCTGTTGGAAGTGGTGCTATGTTAAATGCGATTTGTAAGGGATTTGAAGAATTAGTGAGTCTTTCTTTAATAAACAAAGTCTCAGATATGCACATGATCGCAGCCCAACCACATGGTTGTGCACCTATAGTTAATGCATTTAAGAGACATCTTTCTGAGATAACTCCAGTAGAAAGCCCAGATACGATAGCAAAAAGTTTGGCAATTGGTGATCCAGGAGATGGTCAGTATGTGCTCAGACGCTTAAAACAATATAATGGACATGCTGAGGAATCAAACAATAAGGAAATTCTAGATGCTATAATACTGCTTGCCAAGACAGAAGGAATCTTCACTGAACCAGCTGGTGGTGTCTCTGTAGCAGTATTGAAGAAAATGGTGGATGAGGGAAAGATCGATAAAAATGACTGTACCATATGCTATGTGACTGGAAACGGGCTCAAGGCAACTGAGGTCATAATGGAAGTTCTATCAAAACCCCAAACAATGCAGCAAGCTGATATTGCCAAAATTTCAGCAATGGTGAGATAGTTGGTAAACATCAAATTTACAATTCCGTCGGTCCTAAACAGAGGGAGCGGTGAGAGAAAGATTGACATTTCTGCTACTACACTTTCAGAAGCATTTACTAAAATCTCAGAACAGTTAGGCGATGAATTCAAAAGACGAGTTCTAAATCCAGATGGCTCCCCCCGTTCGCTCATAAATATATACATCAACGGAAAGAACATGCGATTTTCTGGAGGAATGGAGGCTACATTAAATGAGGGTGATGAAATCTATATTCTTCCTGCAGTGGCGGGGGGATGTGAACTTTCAAGCAAAGAACTTGAAAGATACTCTAGGCAAGTAATGTTAGAAGAAATTGGCTATGAAGGTCAGCTCAAACTAAAAAATGCTAAAGTATGTGTTGTCGGAGTGGGCGGTCTTGGAAATCCTATAGCTACAAGACTTGTTGCAATGGGTATTGGCAAGATTAGAATTGTTGATAGAGATGTTATCGAATTGTCAAATCTACACAGACAAACCATGTTTGATGAATCAGACATTGGGCAAGTAAAGGTTGAGGTAGCAGCAAAAAAACTGAAAAAGATGAATCCAGACGTGATAATTGAGGCTTTACCCGTTTCCGTAAATGACTACACCGCTTTTGATATAGTTGAAGGATGTGATGTTGTTATAGATGCTCTAGACAGCGTTAATGCAAGATATTCTCTTAACAAAGCCTGCGTAAAGAAGAACATTCCATTTGTAACAGGTGCAGCAGTAGGTGTTTCTGGTCAAGTCTTTACAATCATACCGCATCAAACTGCTTGTTACCACTGCATATTCCCATCGTTAGACGAAAATTCAATGCCAACATGTAGCACAGAGGGAGTTCACCCATCGATTCTTTCTATAGTGGGTGGAATAGAGGTTGCAGAAGCCGTCAAAATTATGATAGGTCGGCCTCCAACACTGGCAAATAAGTTGCTCTATATTGATATGGATAACTTAGATTTCAACTCGGCTCTATTCAAAAAGGTAGAAGAATGTCCTGTCTGTGGCATCGGAAAAAGTGAGGAATTGCCAACACAAGAGCTTATAGTTGAAGAACTTTGTGGACGAAACAGAGGAAAAAGAACCTTCTCTATCACTCCTACTAGAATGATTGAGATAGATGTACCAAAGATTACAAGTATAGCATCGACGAAAGGTTACAAAGTCCAAAATCAAGGAGAACTTGGAATATCACTTTCCTCAAATGATATCTATGTAAGTTTCTTAAAACGAGGTTCTGCAGTGATTGTAGGAGAAAAAGATGAAAATTCTGCTATTGCACTCTACAAGATACTGGTAAATGCTTGACAATAAATTCAGTGAATATTATTTTACATTGTTTTGATTGTATTAATTAACTTCAAATACGGATCTTCCATAGAATCCAATATTTTTTTCGCCTTTTCTGTATTCCGCTTATCATCGCGTAACATGTTTTTCACAAGAAATGAAATCTTTTTTGGATTAGTTTCTCTTCTTATCAGACCTATCCTCACCAGGTATTTTTCAATATAGTTCGGAACTGCGTCATATGATACTGTTGGAATGCCCATCAAGGCTGATTCGGCAGTCATAGTTCCACCTGAGCCGATAAACACATCTGTAATTGACAATAAGGATTTTCCATTTACAACGTTATTCATAACCAGTATTTTTTTACCAAACTCATCTTTCAGTTTGTTCTTTTGGGAATCGTATCTGGCTAAAACTATTATGTTGTATTTTGCTGACTCTTTACTAATTTCATGTATAATCTTGTCACTAATTAAACGTCCAGAAATGTAGGATGCCTCTCTTTCTTCGGGTCTAATTACGATCGTTTTCTTGCTTGGATCCACAGGGATTTTTTTTATCTTTGATTTTTCTTTTACAATTACGGAAGCATCAATTGCCCTATAATGAACAATGTCTTTTCTTGATATTCCATAACGTACAAACTCATTCTTTGATATGACCCACGGAGTGAGAAGTTTTTGTACAAAAGGAACACAAAGCGTCATTACCGCTTTAGCGTGTGGGGAGTCAGAATAGGCCACATGCTTAATACCTAAGCCATATGAAATTCTGGCGGCTTCAGGGGAACAAAAGCTAATCGTTAGATCTGGAGAGAATTTTCTTATTAACTCAAACAGATATTCCATCCGCTTTATGCTTGCAAGAAGCTTCCCTTCTTTAGAAGATCCACCATGTTTTCCAACAATTACAACATTAATATGCTTTAATTTGGCAAGTTTAACAACTTCTCGATAATTTCTTGAAGTGCAGTATATTCTGTGATTTTTACTCAATTTCTTCATCATTGGCGCAAAAAACAACAACTGTTTAGGCGTCAATATATCGAACCAAATTCTCAAACATTTTTGATAGAATCTAAGGATGGAAAAAGTTTTGCTTATATCAACTTTCGGGGCAAGAAAATCTCATCCTTTAACCCTGATATTACTTTTAAGGAAAGTTTTTCTTAGCCTATACTCTTAGTTCGCATGATTTGGCTTCAACGAAAGTTGTTGTTTATGGTCTAAGCACCGAGGGATATTCAATTGCATGCCAAATGGCAATTAAAGGAGCTGACGTTTTTATCGTTGATGAATCTGCTCATATGGCAATTTCACTTAAAGCGGAGATCGCAAAGACATATCCAAATGTTACATCATTAAAAGAAGATGAACCCTTATTGGGTGTTGAACCAATTGATGTTGCAATCTCACATTCTGAATACCTGTTTTTTGCTCCTCGAATAAGAAAGACAGGTCAAGAGGCAAAAATGGAAATTCATTCAAAATTTAAAGACGCTACTGCACCTCTGAAAAAAGGCGGTTCAGTAATATACAATCTGCCTACTGGAATAGGTGGAAATAATGAAACAATATCTCTTCTAGAACATGTTACAGGACTGGAAATGGGAAAAGGTATATCGTATTTTTATTATCCCCTTTCAAAAAGTCATGCACCTGAAATAATTGGTTCATTTAATGACAAGTTAGATGACAAGTTAGCCAAATTACTTGAAACAGACAAAAAAGGAAAAAAATTTGCGTCAATTTCCTCGGCAGAAATTCTACATGCTATAAGAATTTTGACCCACTTTGCTAGCCTCTCTAGCGTTCTTGAGGTATGCAAATTTGCGCAAGACTCTCCAAGTAGCAATGACCTTGTATTTACTGAGTACAAAGACCTCTTTTTAGATGACATGACTAACGGACTATATGATTTGAGATCACTTGGGACATCCATTGAGGGGGCTGGGACAATGATGTATCTAGTAAACGGTAGCATCAAGGGGATTGAAGGTTATGTCAAGAGGTTAATTGATGAGATTCGTTCCACACTCAAAAAGAACGAACTGAAGGCAAGTAGAACTAGAGTTGTACTTGTGTGGACTCAGGACTCATACGAAATGCGAGGGGACAAGGTAGACATGTTAAACTTACTTGTCACTAAATTACGTGACTACATAGGAGATGTAGAAGTTCACCAAGGTCCGGCACTTGATCTCTTCCATAGTGACAAAACAACCATTATAGTTGCATGCTCAAAGTTAGATTATGATAAAATAATCAAGAATGGCAAAGATTCTGACCTAATTGTTATCAAAACTAATCCCTTGTGTGAGATATTATAATAAGGGTAAAATTATACAAGAAAAATGTGATCCAACTTGTCTGACTCACATAATGAAACAGCTGAGGACCATTTAGAAACTATGCAAGAATCAAAAAACGAAGAGGTCGAAAATAAGACAACTCTTGAAGAGAAAATAGAAGAACTCAAATCACAGCTTAAAAGTGAAAAGGAAAAAGCTGCGGCATATGAAAAAAAGATTCAATACCTACTTGCAGATTTTGAAAATTTGAAGAAAAGAACTGAGATAGATGTTCAAAATAGAGCAAATTCCATAATTGACGGGAACATTCTAAACCTCTTATCGATTTATGATGATTTCGTTAGGGCACGGGAAGCATTGTCAAAACAAGGCGCAAAAATAGAAGGATTGGACGCTATTCTAAAAAATATGGATTCATTTCTTTTAGAATCAGAAGTAAGACCTATTGAGGCATTAGGTGAGATTTTTGATCCGAGACTCCATGAGGCCATGTCGATAAAAAAAGATCTTTCTCTTGAGGAGAATACAGTCACAGCAGAACTACGTAAAGGATATGTTTTGAAGGACAGAGTTATTAGACCTAGTTTAGTAGAAATATCCAAGAAACGTATCAAGGAGACGGACAAAGATGACTAAGATTATAGGTATTGATTTAGGCACCAGTAATTCCGCAGCTGCTGTAATGATGGGAGGCAAGCCTACACTCATCCCAGCTGCCGAAGGAACTACTGTTGGAGGAAAAGCCTTCCCATCTGTAGTAGCTTTTACAAAAGATGGCCAACTTATTGTTGGAGAACCAGCAAGGAGGCAGGCAGTAACAAACCCAGAGGGTACAGTAGTTGCAGCAAAAAGGAAGATGGGAACTGATCATGTTTTCAAAATATATGATAAAGAATACAAACCACAACAGATCTCAGCCTTTATTTTGCAAAAGATAAAAAGAGATGCTGAGGCGTTTATTGGCGAAAAAGTTGAAAAAGCAGTAATCACCGTGCCAGCTTACTTTAACGATAACCAAAGACAAGCAACAAAAGATGCAGGACAGATTGCAGGACTTGAAGTTGTAAGAATAATAAATGAACCCACCGCAGCGGCACTTGCATTTGGTCTTGACAAATCCAAACAAGACATGAAAATTATGGTCTTTGATTTTGGCGGAGGCACATTAGATGTTACTATAATGGAGATGGGAGGTGGAGTCTTTGAGGTAATGAGTACCTCAGGAGATACTCAATTGGGTGGAACTGACATGGATAAAGTCTTGATAGACTATATCGCAAATAACTTTAGGAAAACATCTGGTATTGATCTATCAAGTGATAGTGCTGCAATGGTAAGGATACGGGAAGCTGCAGAAAAAGCAAAGATAGAGCTCTCTTCCGTCTTTGAAACTGACATCAACCTTCCTTTCATTTCATACGAACAATCCTCAGGACCTAAAAACTTGGAACTAAAAATAACAAGAGCAAAGTTTGAGGAGCTCATAAATCCAATAGTAGAAAGATGCGGGCCATCTATGACAAAGGCGTTAGAGGATGCAAAACTTTCTCCTGGTGATATAAGTAAGATCATCCTAGTTGGCGGTCCTACGAGGATTCCTCTAGTAAGAAAATTTGTTGCCAGTGTAATGAACAAAGAACCCGAAGCTGGTGTTGATCCAATGGAGGCTGTGGCACTGGGAGCCGCTATTCAAGCAGGAATCATAGCTGGCGAGGTCACAAGCGATATAGTTCTTCTTGATGTAACGCCCCTTACACTTGGAGTAGAGGTTCTTGGTGGATTGAGGGAACCGCTTATTGAGAGAAACACTACCATTCCTACAACTAAGAGTAAAATTTTTACCACAGCAGCGGACAACCAAACTGCTGTTACTGTTCATATAGTTCAAGGTGAGAGGCCCATGGCAACTGACAACGTATCTCTTGGCAGTTTTAATCTATCTGGAATTCCTCCGGCACCAAGAGGGGTTCCTCAGATAGAAGTCAAATTCGATTTAGATGCAAATGGAATTCTTAATGTTACAGCAAAAGACATGGCAACACAAAAAGAAGCAAAGATTACTATCAGCGCAAGCACAAAACTTTCAAAAGATGATATTGAAAAGATGAAAAAAGATGCCGAACTCTACGCAGAACAAGATAGAAAGAAAAAAGAAGAAGTAGAGATCAAAAATGAGGCTGAAAATTATATCTATGCCACTGAAAAATTGATCAATCAAGATCTAAAGGATAAAATATCTCAAGAACAGGGAATCAAAGTCAGCAATGCCATCAAAGAACTCAAAGAAGTTCTAGAAAAAGGGCCTGCTGAAATCAAACCAAAACTTGATGCCTTAAAGAAATTAGTAAATGAGATTAGTACAGAACTTTACAAGAATGTAACACCTCCCCCTGGAGCCGGTGGCCAAAGCGGAGAAGGAACCGCGGGTCAGTCTACAGGTGGTACGACGAACTGATGTTTATACCATGGAATAGCTAAACGATATCAATTGTTATGAGTACAAAACGCGACTATTACGAAGTTTTAGGTGTCCAGAAAAATGCCTCGCAAGATGAAATAAAATCTCAATATAGGAAACTTGCTCTCAAATTCCATCCGGATAGGAACAAGTCACCTGATGCACCTGAATATTTCAAAGAAGTCTCAGAGGCATACGCCGTCTTGTCTGATCTTGAAAAGCGTAAGATCTATGATACATACGGTCATGCTGGCGTAGATAACAGATATAGTGCAGAGGACATATTTCGAGGATCTAGAGTTAATTTCGAGGATATCTTTGGAAGTGGTTTTGAGTCGATTTTCGAGTCTATCTTTGGCGGGGGAGGTTTTAGATTTGGAGGATTTGATTTTGGTGGATTTGGTAGGGAAAGAGGCGCTGATCTGGTCTATGATACCACAATAACACTTGAAGACGTCCTCAAAGGCAAACGTGAAGAGATAGAACTACCAAGAGAAGTCGATTGTGAGAACTGTAAAGGCTCTGGCTGTGCACCTGGCACATCTTTGAGAACATGTTCTGTGTGTAATGGCCATGGTCAGGTCAGGACATCTCGTAGCAGTGGATTTTCTACATTTGTTACTGTTCAACCATGCAATACCTGTAGAGGTCAGGGAAAAATAATTGAAAGGCCATGTTCAAAATGCAAGGGAAGCGGAAAGCAAAAAGCGACTAGAATTTTTTCCTTTGAAATCCCAGCTGGGATAGAAACTGGCGAATATCGAATTAAGGGAGAGGGACAAGTCGTCCAAAACGGTATTAATGGAGATTTGATAGTTAGAATAAAGGTAAAACCTCATGACAAATTCAAGAGGGATGGTGCTGATATATTCTATGACGAAAATATCTCTATGATAGATGTAGCATTGGGTAGAACCCTAGTAGTACCAACTCTAGAAGGAACAGAAAAGATTAGTGTAGAACCGGGAAGCCAACCAAATACCATGATAAAATTAAAGGGAAAGGGATTACCACGCCAAGAAGGAAGAGGTAGAGGAGATGAACACGTCAGATTAGTTGTAAATATACCAGAGAAACTTGACAAACACCAACGTAAATTGCTTGAAGAATTAAGGGATAGTTTTGA
>MNFB01000072.1 GCA_001917995.1 Thaumarchaeota archaeon 13_1_40CM_4_38_7
CCCAAGAATCAAAATGAGATACGATACAGTAAATGAGAAAACTTTCAGCGTATGCAATAAAATAGGCATGTCCCGGCTAGAGACTAGTAAGAAAGAGCTGACCAGAATAAACTGGAAGATAGTGAGAAGGATTGTTACATTTCTGCACTATAATAATAGAATGAAGAAAACAAACATTGCTATGAGATGTGCAATGAGTTATGACAGATTTATTCGCTACCTTGACTGGATGAGGAGTATCGATCTGGTTAAAAAAGAATTAGACGGGGGTCGCGTTGAATTGATAAGTTTGAGCGAGAAGGGAATCGATCTTTATCAAAGTAATTTCAAGGACATGGTGAATTTGTCCAGCAATTAGATTTGAAAACTAGAAAATTGTTACCTGTCAATTTTACTCCTTACTGTAGGACTTGCTCTGGGAGTGAGCGCGAGTTAATAGCGATCCACACGTGTAAACAACAATGACTTCAGCAAAATTACTGGGAGCAACGATGGCATTGTTTATTATGATAGCGATGCCTGGACTAATTCAGTCGACAGCAACAGAATTAACAAACGCGAAAACATTCTCTGCAACTACACAGGAGGGAGAAAAAATGGCAGCAACATTCCCAAGAGAGCCAACCGTAAGTGCACCAACCACACCAATACCTGGAATTCCGGTGCCGGAAAATGCGCTAGCTACTCCTGATGGTGGATACGTAACAATTCCCCGTACTGTAGACGAAAATGGTAACAAACTAACTATACATTACGAGGTAGGAGAGAAAGGTACGGGCGGGAAAATTGTTCCGGCATGCAGAGGCCCAACTGCAGGACTATATCAAGAAGGAGCAAACTGGATAGTTTCTACCAATACGCAAAGAATTGGCTCAGAAGAATCGTGGAATTTTCCAACAGGTTCTCTTTCGGGTACTAGTGTAGGGATTTTCTACAATCCAATCAACTTCTGGTATCCGGCATCATCACCTAACTATGACTTCTTCCAAGTAGATTATGGGCTAGGAAACAATTTAGGAACACGCCATGGATGGATAATGACATATTCTTATGTTGATGCTAGTGGCCATAGGCAATATCCGTGGACTAACATGGCTTCAATCACAGTCTCTCCCGGCTCTACATACAAAGTCGATGGCATGCTTCAACCATATCCTCTGGCAAACCCAGCGGCATACGTGGTTCAAGTGACTCTTGGAACAAATTCTTGGATCTATAGCCAACCATTGGGTTATGCGCCAAGTCCTGGTAGTGTAAATACATTCCAATCATACCAAGACCAGTACTTAGAATCATCGGGTAGCGGTTCAAACTATCTATCAGACACGAACGCTAATCCGAATATCATCAAAGATGTGAGCAATTCTATAGTACATGACTCTTCCCTTGTGACTGGAATGACTTCATTTGACACAATTAACACCCAAGATACCAGTTTCTCGACAAGAGATGTGCTTTCACCATCACCCTTGAATTCTATTCCATACAACGATCTGCAAGAATGTTCGTCATGGAATTAATTCAAGAAACCCCTTTTTATTTTAGTTAGTTTTTACTATAGGCTATGATTAGAAAGAATGGCGTTACCTACGGAAAGGAAAAAATTTTCTTACACCATCTAATTATAATAGGAATAATTATAGTCGCTATCGTACTTTTAAGTTTTAAAAATGTCCTCGGTTCTGAGGTAGTTCCACCTACTGCTCCTGTACCACTTACTGTGTACACTGATAAACTAAGTTATGTTGGAAATGACACTATAGTTATTTCTGGAAATGCCCAATTAACAGATAAGGAAGATACGATTCTGGTCCAAATCTTTGATCCGCAAACCATGCTTATTGTGAGCCATCAGACATCAGTTTCATCCGATGGAACATACCTCCTAAGAATTCATAGCAATTTTGGAATAGCTGGAATATACATTGTGAGATCAACTCTTAAAAATGGTTACAACACAGAAAGACCATTTCTGTTTATTGTCGGTCCGTATAAGTTGATGGTCAACCATACTCAATACCAGATAAACTACAATATGACTTCGGGCCTTCTGAACGACATTTATGCAGGCGAAGAGGATAAATCACTTACCCTGAGTCTTGCAAATGTTACATCAAGTACCAAATTTACAATAAATCTTCCGAGAAATCTAATTGATTCAAAATTATTACAAGGCGATTCTAATTTTGCTGTTTTGATATCTACAAAAGAATCTGACTTCAGACCGGCAAATTTTATAGAAGAACATAACGATTCTAGTTCTAGAACCTTGAGCATTGGTATTCCTTACGATGGTATAAAAAATCCTACTGGAAGATGGAATGTCAAAATAATAGGAACAAGCTTTGTTCCAGAATTTCCTACTGTAGTGACAACAATACTTGCAACTAGTTTTGTTGCATTATTGTTTTATCAACGAATACAGAATGTAATAAAATAAAAAATTTGGGAAAGGGGTTTTGTAGCCACTCCAGTGGCTCTTACTGTCAAAATTTCCCGCTTACCGAAACCCACAGTGGGCCGTCGCTCCATCGGACCCGCCTCCATCGTGGTCTCATTTTTGGATCCCTGAAAATACCCTTTGATGGGTATTTCATATTGAGTTCAAAACCCACACAATATGGAATAGGATAATGATACTTCGTAACCCCATGCAAGATTACGAAATAAGACACATTGTGCGGGCCTTTTAGGGCCCGAAACCATGACAGCGGGTCTCAACAGACCCAATACACTACAATTTCATCAGAGAGTGTGGTTCAATCAAAAAGACACCTGTAGAGAAGGCAGGAATAAAATTAGATTTAGGACAAAACAAAATAGAAAACCTGATTAAATTAGCAACTAAAAATGTAGAGAGGAAATGACACAAGCAATTAGAAAAATTTCTTATGATGGATGGGAATGTGAGTGGAAAGAGGATCACATAAAAGTTAGTTATCCATCTTCCTCAGTCTTAACAGAATACAAGTTAGTAAGACAACCTTGTTGTAAAACATGTGGCACTCCTCTTTTTCAAGGCAGAGAATGTGGTGAACCAACAAGAGATGGTAACCTCGAACTAGCCAACGGTTCGTTTCAACTTGGTCATTATTATGCATCAAAGCTTGAAGAATATCACACTGATCCTCTTACAAGGGAAATTATAGAATTAAAACAAGATCCGAGATTTGCAGTACCAATAGGTATTGCTTTATCACTCTTGATACTAAATAGGCATGAGCAATTATTAGAAACAGATATGCTAATACCAATTCCATCTAAACATAATCAATCCTTGGAATTATGCAGAGTAATCTCTGATGTGATATTTGATCAGACAAAAAAAAGAATTGAAGTAAATGACTGTTTGATAAAAAATAAGGATATCACTATGCATGCTTGTAATTTTTTTGAGAGACTGGAAGCTGTAGACGGAATGTATTCTGTAAAGGAGTCAGCAGGGATAAAAAATAAATCAATTACCATAGTTGATGATATTATAACCACTGGCTTAACATTGGGTGAATGTTTAAAAATACTGAAACCGCATGGAGCATCAAAGATGTTTACTCTGGTAGCTGGAGCAAATTATTCATGAGGACACAAACTGAAGAATTATTATGGATTGCTTCACAAGAAGATCATCTTATACCAACGAGCCTTATACAATTTGCAACATCAAAGAGGATAGGTTTACGAGAATTATTGGAAGACTGCAAACCAAATGATTTCCAAGGAATAAGTTTTGATGATTTATCAAAGTTCTTGAAAAACAGAGAGTCAATCAATGTACGAAAATATCAGATTATTTGGGATACTGTTCAGAAAGAACGGATCAATCTAATTACATATGATGATCTAATGTTTCCATCGCAATTAAAAGAATTACAATCAAATCATACTGTAATGCTTTATCAAAAAGGCGAACCAGTTGAATACAAAAATTGTATTGCAGTAGTAGGTACACGAGATTGCTCCACCCGTGCAGCTGAAATTGCTAGAGAATTAGGTATGAGACTTGCAAAACAAAATTATGTCATAGTAGCTGGTTTGGCTAGAGGAATAGATGCATCTGCGCATAGAGGTGCGATTGCAGCAGGTGGCAAAACTATTGCAGTCTTACCGTGGATACACAATCCATACCCAAAAGAACATGCTAAACTTTTAGAAGAAATAACACAGAATGGATGTGTTATAAGTGAAAATTTCAGTGCTCATAAAAAACTCGATAAATTCAAATTTATTGAAAGAAATGCAATAATCTCTGCTATTTCGGATGTACTTGTTGCTGTCGAATCTTCTACCTCTGGAGGAACAGTTTGGCAAGTAGAGATAGCAGTAGAGCAAGGAAGACCAGTGATAGCTATTGAACCAGAGAGAGAAAACAAAGATGCCTACAAAGGTTTTGAAAAATTTGTAGATAGCGGGGCTATTCCAGTACGTTCTGTCAAAGATGCCTTGGCTACGATAAAGAAAATAAAAGACATACAAGGAAAATCCGAAGAAACAATTCCTGAGAAACCTAATGCGAAAAAATTATCAGATTATGCCTAATAATACCCGCTAGTTAACACGGAGAACAAACACCTTCAAAATTAACAGAAGTAAATTTCGGAATATTTATTATCTAAATGTCAAAATTTGATCAGAATTTGGATCTAAAATGCTGCTGAGATATAGCTGGGTCTTACCAGACCAGTATCCACCTGGTAGTGAACCCTATGCTATTGTAACTTGATAAACAAAACCAATTCATTACTTATGCTACTCTAGCATTGACAAGGGAGACCGAGGCTTCAACATGTGAAAGAACATTTTGCGACCTTCAATGCCCGTTTCCGTGATGCTGACGCGCGCTGATTTACCGTGGCCAATGAGCTCCACGAAGCCCCAAGTTTCAAGTTTGTAAAGTATAGAATCGAGCTGTCCATACAATGCTTGAGGGGTAACAGACTTGCTTTGACGCGGTCCTACTTTTCCGGTTTTTTTCAGCTCGGTGATCAACAAGTTCTTCGAAATTGGTTCTTTCGTACTAGCTATAAATTCGAGTGCTTCAATTGCTGCCTGATCAAGACGCGGAATTTGAAATGTTGGAACAAACTGTGGAGATCCAACCGTAGGAAGGTCACCCTCTCCATGTACAGGCTTTGCCATCTCGTTGATTCCTATATGATATGGACGTACACCCCAGAACATGCCAGCAATAACACCGGCGATAGATGCCGCCCTAGCACCAGTAGAGACATTGTACATATACTCATGATGAGGGTATGCAGAGACGATGGATCCTACCTCATTAACAATTTCGCTAGAGTCAGAGATATTACACTCGATAATTGTAGTAGGGATATGCTCTTTTTCCAATTCCTTCCTAATTATCTGCGCACTAAGTCCTGATTGATCAGTTTTGCTAAGGGTTAGCAGTATGGCCACATCAGCCTTGAGGGTTATCATTGGTTTTACCACTCGTATGACCTCCCGTCCAACAGGTGCAATATGTACTCTGAAGCGAACAGTGGTCGGTCCCATGAGCATATGCTCTTCTCCGGTTACTAGTATTTTTCGGTCTTATCAGGTTAATCAGCCTTGTAAGGTTACACCCTTTATTATCATGTAACGATATAGAAAGACAATGTCAAAAGAACACGATATAGACACAGAAAAACAGAATACAAAAGATGAAAAAAATCATTTCGAGATTTTTGTAGGAGACATTAAAGAAGAATGGTCTCAAAGCCAAGTACTGGCGTCAGACATCATAAAAAAGGCCGGAACGGAGGACGTTACTACCGTCATACTAGAAGCCCTTGATCATCGTAACGGCAAAGCAGTGGCTGAATTCAAACCAAATGAGATGGTTGATTTGACGCTTAGAGACCGAAAATTCTTCAGAATCACCCCCGGCGGCGGTGGCTTCTCCTGAGTCAATCAATGCTAGAATCAGATCTCCCCGCAGTATTACAGGAAGCTTTGCGATATCTGCGTGAGCAAAAAATGTCGGATGCGCGGGTTGACGCGGTTGTAGACAATTGGATTTACTTGTGGTTGCCAGATGTCACACTTGACGAGGCGAAATATCCTGCACCTCATCAACGCGGTCTGTGGGTCAGAATACCGATTCAATTTCCCTTCGCCAATCCTCACGGCATCATCACAAAGGAACCGCTGAATCCAATAGACGGTCATCCAATCAAAGGTCATAATCCAAATCATGCTATGTGTGCACCTGTTTCCAACTTAGGTGGGGTGCATTACTATAGTTGGACTTGGAGTGGAGAAATGGGACAGGGTCCGGCTTTGCGTAGTTCTACCGACATTCTGGCTGTTGTTGCATGGGTAGAACGAAGGATCCGACAAGGATGAACAAATATCAAGAACTTCAGTGGGTCATCACAAAGAAGCTGCAACAAGAAGCTTTAAGCACATTATTCCGACCAGACGAGAGATATCCTTTTGCGCCGGAGCGGGGATTTCTTGGCATCATCCATCCTGGTAATGGAGTAAGCCGTAGAACATTGATGCTTCGCCAAATTGTTCCTCAAAAAGAGGGATGGGTCAATGACTCGGGAAACGGTTTGTCATTTGATCCACAATACTTCAGTAGTGCCCTAGACATTGTATCTAATTTATCATCTGGTGCTGGAATAGTAATAGTTCATTCACACTTTGGGCCTTCAGGTCCAATCAAAGAGCAACCTAAACCAAGCAAGCCAGATCTTTACCATGAGCATAGACTTTTGTTTCAGTTAACACGTGCACTGACCGAAAATGCTCCAGTTGCTTCCGGAATTTTGGCTCCTAATGGAGCATGGAGAATCAGGGAATACCACTGGCCAAGACCTCACAGCGTGCGAGAAGCTAATTCTCGGAAATTTGGAATTGACGCAGCCGCGTTTAATGATGCAGCCAGTCTCAGGATTGTTTCAAATGATATACTCGAAGTTTATCGGTATGATAGACCGCTACGTGTTGAGCTAAATGCCAAAGCAGTTGACAGTACCCTGAGGCTTTGGGGAGAAGGCGGACAGGAAATACTGAGTAGGATTCGCGTAGGAATAGCAGGTTTAGGCGGAGTGGGAAGCATCCTCACAGAGTTTCTAGCTAGGCTCGGTGTAGGCGAGCTAGTATTGGTTGACTTCGATGTTGTCAGTGAAGAAAATTTAAATCGGTTAGTCGGTGCGCGTCGCAAAGAGGTCGGCAAGCCAAAGGTTAGATATGCAGCTAGAATAGCAAAAGCGGCTGCAACGGCTAAAAATTTCATTGTGCGCCCAATTCGGGAAAGCGTTGCTGAGTGGGATGGATTAAGACATCTACTAGATGTTGACATTTTGATGAATGCTGCTGACAGTCCTTTCGCCCGCCAAGTATTAGATCACGTTGCATATGCTTATGCCATACCGGTAATCGATGGTGGTACTATATTGCTAGTAGAATCAAAGAGCGGCAAGGTTATTGGAAAATCACAAGTAGGCAAAGGAGGTCCAGGGGAACCATGTCTCGAGTGCTGTGGTGCATACACTCAAGAAGATGCTACAATGGCTCGCGAAGAACCATCTATGCAAGGACCTGATGCTTATGTACAAACTGACAAATATAGTACTGAAGAATTGTTGCCGCGTGCTCCAAGTGTGATAAGCTTCAATGGATTGGTAGCATCCCTAATGGTTCAAAGGATGCTAAGCACCCTTCTCGGCTTTCCACCTCATGATAAACATGGCCAACAAAGATACTATATTGAAGAAGGTATACTCGATTGGGGTCCGATCGAACAATGTAAGGAGGACTGTCCCAAGCATGATTGGATTGGACTAGGTGATTCTCATCCCGTTCCTGTCGGTATCGATCCAATTTGGAAACAAATGCGAGAATCATTTACATCACAAAAGCGGCAGAAGAAGAAATAGAAAAATTAGTAAAATGACTTTTGAGTCCTTTTAAAGTCAAGTTTTATTTTAATTTGTTAATTTTATCCTAGAAAGCTAATAAGACAAAATAATTATTGAATATTGCTTGAAAACTTCACTTGTAATATCAACCGGAATTCTATGTGTATTAGTTCTATTCTTATCTCTTTCATCAGTTTCACTTCAAATCATAGGTAATCTATTATTTATGATCATATTGCTTGCTGCAGCAATGATAATTGGAACATATTTCAACGCAGTTAAAAGAGTAAAAAGTGAGATTGAAAAAAAGATTTCAAAGAAGTCCAACATCTTTTCACGACAAAGAAAAATCAGTGAATCAGAACTATCAAAATTTTATATTCATAATTATAAAAAAATAGAAAGAAAACCTCTCAAGTGTTTTAAATTGTTTATTTCTATCTGGGGTATCTCAACTTCTGTTGCAGCTACTGCAGTACAAATAGGTATATTCATCGGGATAGACAAACTGCCGCAAATGCCATTTAAACCTCTATTTCAAATTCCATCACAATATGTGATGAACATACCTTCTCCAACTACTCCCGAATCATTTATTTTTTGGACTTATCTTTTCTGTGTTCCAATGGCAGTTGGAATTCTTGCTCCTGCAATGCTGTTGAGAACTGCAAATCTTCGTTACATGAAAGATGATGGTATGGTGATTCCAATTGCAAAATATAATTTGGATATTATTGGAGGCATAGGAGGTGTCATAAGTTCAACATTTCTATTCTTTAATGATGTGGGTACATCACTGGATATGCAAATTAAACTTCTGAATTATGTTATTGTAGATTTAATTATTATAGGAATTCCTATTGCAATTTTTTGTTTATTCTATGTTTGGCATTTGGAATCTAAACTAAAGCCACAAATCTTATCCTATCTTCATAATGAACTCCACATACGAGTAGAGAATTAATATGAACAATGGAAAAATCAAATCACGGTGGATTGTAAAATATATAGTTATTCTTGCTGCTTCTGTTATTGTAACAGCAATTGTTATCCCTTATGGAATTTATCAGTATTTCATTTTCACTTATACTGATTTCAAAGTAATAGAAAAAATTCCAGCGTTCAACGATTTCCCTAAAGTATGGAGTTTTGAAGAAGGAAAAATAATTAATACTGCTAGAGAAAAATACATCTTTCCAGATGATCCGCTTGAGTATAAAGTTACAATACACAATCCGCAAGGAAAGGATCGACAACTTGCTGGTACTCTTATGATTTTCAAAGGTGGTGAATTGAAAGGGAATCCCATTAAGACTGATTTGTTGATCAGAGGAAATGATAAATTTCAAGTGAAAACAAACTTTTTTCTTAAAGAAGAAGGAACTTACAAGTTAGAATACGAGTTTGTTTTTGACAGTGACCTTCCTGGAAGTGACCATCCCAATCATGCTTTTATTATAGAAAATATTCAAGTTCAATCTTTAAGTAATAAACTACTGGCAGACGCTAATATCTCTAACTTCTGGAATTATGTAGCAATACTTGCTTCTGCAATTGGAGGGAATATAATTTCATTAATTTATTTAAGAAAACAATCCCGTCAGACTGACAAACAACTAAGTCTAACTAAAAAAGAACTAGAATCTAGGCTAAAAGCAGATCTTGAGGTTTCTGTAGGCGAATCTAACCTAAATGAGAAAGGTGACAAATGGGAAGGGACAGTCAAGATTATCGTTAGAAACAATGGAAACATTTCCGCAAGAAATGTCAATGTTCATTTCAAGGATCCGACTTCAGCTTTGGATCTCCCTCAATTAATTCGTGATGAAGAAGAAATTAAAAAATCAAGTTTTCCGATACCTGGAAGCATCCCATCTCATTTGCATTATCCAGAACATATTATTCATACAACTACTCTTGATGAATCACGACCATATGATTTAGCTATATGGATTAGTTATGATTACGCAGATGTAAAAAATATGGAATTTATTCAAATTGTGAAAATTAATTCCCAAAGTAATTCAGTTGGTCCACTTTATGGAAAAGAAGATATTGAAAATGAAAAAGGAAGATTAAGAAGACAAGGATTTTGAAAGCTTAAATCAATCTATATGGTTTATGAATTCAAACTTAACAATGTTTAAAGTGGAACAACTAATTAGACAAAACCCTCAAGGGAACCTAAAATGGCAGATTATGGTCGCTAATCCCATCGGGCATGGTATCATAATTCTATGAATAGATTGATCTAAAAATGTCTCCCATTCTTTGCAAAGGTTATAACTAAAAATTATTAAAATTTAAAAATGTTCCATAAGGATTTCATTTTGTGCCTGTTATGAAACATTTGTCTAAAATATAGCTTTTCGTTATATCGTAGAATGAAATAGTAAAAAAATTTGGAAAGGAGTTTTGTAGCTACTCCAATAAGCTTACTGCCTTGCGGGCTCAGTTTTTACAGCTGCGGGTTCTCCCGTTTCGAAAAAGTCAGAGGCTGTCAACACCATCGGACCCGGCTACCAATTTAGGAACAAACGGGTCCAAAATAGTCCCGAAATAGGGCATATTCCCACTAGATTCTACCTATGAGAAATTTTCTCTTGTTTTAAAGTAAGGAACTATGCCAAGTACACGAGTCACCTCAAAAGCATCGAATTTCATAATGAGTGGTGTTAGTCCTCTACGTTCCGCTACCGAGAGATATCAAATTTTCAGCTAGTTTTTAGCTGAATAATGTTACTTTCAACTAGGAACTTTATTGCATTTAGTAGATCATCGTCAGATATCTTGTCTTGACCATACCAGACGAAGATATTTCTCACCCAAGCTGGTATCTTTGATTGTACTTGCGGAGATTGATTATTTTCAGATTGAGATTGTGTGCTGAAAGTAAAGGTAGTTGTGGCCTGTACATATGAAGAAGATTGGTTTTGTGTATCTCGTGGAGATCCGTACAGAACTTTTACAGAATAAGTACCATCATTTATCCACAATGGGCTTCCTGTGCCTATTGTAACATGATATGAACCGTCTTGTAGAAAATGGGGTTGTTCATAACCAACCGGTTTTCCGTCGGGATTAGTGATCTGTAATGTTAAAAAGTTGTACGGATCAAATGGGTTTACAGAGCCAGAAATGACAATCGAATCCCCCTTTGTGTACGAAGGTTTGTCAGTAGTTACTGTAACGCTTTGGATAGATTGAGATTGAATGTCCCTAGGCTCAAAGTAAAAGCTTGTTTGAGCTTGTAAGATTGAACCACGCTGCGCAATGATTTTGTATAATCCATATTTTACCCAGAGCGGTCCTGTTATGTGAAATCCCTTGGAATAGCTACCGTCGTCATTGAGAGTATTTATCTGCGCTATTCCGACTATGTGTTCGTCGGGATCAAGGATCCTGAGGATAATTGGTGTGCCAGAGACAGGATAGGCTTTGCCTGATATCGCGATAAAATCATCAGGAAAATAGACTGTCTTATCAGTCACAACCGAAAGTTGAGGCGGAATTGTTTGAGCAAAGCTTGGAAAAAAGATTACGAAGATTACAGAAATCAGGCACAGAGGTAGCAATGGTATCTTTTTAGGCATTAATACTCAGTTTATCCTACCTGGTAGGATGATATCTCACCCCTAGTTAAATGATTACATCCTACCTAGTCATACTATTGGCCAAAATCAAACTTAGCATTACTGTGGATGAAGATCTTATCAAATGGTTGGACTTGCAGATAAAGAAAAAAAGGTTTGCAAACCGTTCACATGGTTTTGAATATGCATTAAATAAAGCGAAAGAAAGCGTATAGGGTTTCAATAGTCGTGATTGTTAGCTAAAGATAATTGTAATTTTTAAGAGATGTAGTTTGTCAGGTAGTTTCGAGTCTCTTATGGCAAGTGAAACTGTTTATAAACACATCTTTATAAACACTTTTGGAATCATTATAAACACTTTTTGGAATCATTATAAACACTTTTGGACCTGGTACAACTGAATTTTTCTTGGGTTACATTAAGATCGACCGACCATAGTTTCCGGTACATCTGAGATCCTCCTGATGTTACCGTAACACTGAAGATTATTTGGAGATGATATTGATGAG